>CALZEZ010000267.1 GCA_945643825.1 uncultured Lachnospiraceae bacterium | reverse complement strand
TCACAGAGGGAGATAGGGGAAAAGCTTGGAATTTCCCGAAGCTATGTTTCAAGAATTGAAAAGAAAGCTTTACAGAAGCTAAAAGGCGGATTTGAGTAAAGCTTCATAAGAGGAGGAAGTTATGCCAACAATAGAGGAAATTTTACGAGCTGCGAAGGAAGCGGGAGCATCAGATGTACATATTACGGTAGGTATTCCGCCAAAGATGCGTGTCAACGGTAAGCTTGTGACGATGGATTATCCCAGATTTCTGCCGGCAGATACGATGAATGCAATTCTTGAGATCATGTCGGAGACACAGCGGGAGCGGTTTGAGGAGCGCGGAGAATATGATATGTCTTTTTCTATCCGGGATTTGGGACGATATCGTGTCAATGTCTTCAAACAGAGAGGCTCTGTGGCACTTGCCATCCGTCTGGTTGGAACAAGGATTCCCACAGTGGAGGAGCTTCGTCTTCCGGAGTCTGTTGTGGATCTGTATACAAGAAAGCGTGGACTTGTGTTGGTTACCGGACCTGCAGGAAGTGGTAAGTCGACAACACTTGCAGCAATCATCAACATGATTAATATGTATCGGGATGCACATGTCATCACATTGGAGGATCCGATAGAATACCTGCATCAGCATAAGGAGTCGATGGTTAACCAAAGAGAGATCGGACTTGATTCAGGTAACTATGCCAATGCATTGCGAGCTGCATTGCGTGAGGATCCGGACGTAATACTGGTGGGTGAGATGCGAGATTTTGAGACGATCAGTGTGGCGATTACGGCAGCGGAGACCGGACATTTGGTTTTTTCTACCTTACATACCATGGGAGCGGCCAGCACAGTCGACCGTATGATCGATGTTTTTCCTCCGCATCAGCAACAGCAGATCCGGGTGCAGCTTGCCAATGTGCTTGAATCCGTGATATCCCAGCAGCTGATTCCGCGAGCAGACGGACAGGGGCGCGTGGCGGCATTTGAGGTGTTGCATGCAACACATGCTGTGCGTAACATGATCCGTGAAGGAAAAGCACATCAGTTAGCCAGCATCATGCAGACGAATCGTCGTCTGGGTATGATTACAATGGATGAATCACTATATCAGCTGTATGAGCAGGGACTGATTGAAAAAAGCCAGGTGGTTCAGTTCTCACAGGATCCGGATGCAATGGCTCTTAAGCTTGGAATATAGAATCTGTTATTTTACAAAGCGTCGCTTGAGAAGCGGCGCTTTTTTCTAAAAGTTTTCTAAACTTTTTCAAAAGCCCTTTCCTTTCGACAAAATCTGCGTTAGGATAGTATTGTCTTCCAATATCAGATTGGAAAAATTCAAACTGGGAATTCTCCCAATGATTCCAAAGAAAAACAATAAAAAAACAAATTAAAAAAACAAACAAAAAGCAAGAAACAGACAGGAGGTGTTATGTATTGTTCAGCACGGCGTTGACCGGTGCTCTGCAGGGAATGAACAGTTATGTAGTGCGTGTGGAGGTGGATATCGCACGAGGACTTCCGGGGATTGCGCTGGTCGGATTCCCGGGAAGCGAGGTTGTTGAGGCGAAGGAGCGTGTCCGCGTGGCACTCAGGAATGCCTCGATTGAGCTTCCGTTAGCAAGGATTACGATAAATCTTGCACCTGCGGGGGTGAGAAAAGAAGGAACTGCCTTTGATCTTGCAATCGCTATGGGAATCCTGCAGGGAATGGGATATTTTGATGCGACCAGGATGTCAGACACCCTTTTTCTGGGTGAGTTAGGTCTGAATGGAGTGCTTAAGCCGATTCGTGGTGTGCTGCCGATTCTGCAGGAGGCTGCAAGACAGGGGATTGTAAGATGCGTCGTCCCATCAGAGAATGCCATGGAAGGGGCAGCGGTGGAGGAGCTTGAGGTCTATGGCATGAAACACCTGCAGGAGGTACTGGAATTTATGAAGAATCCGGAGGGTTTTGAAAGGCAGTCGTTAGACGTTGAGAAGCTCTATCGTGATGAACAGCGAAAGCAGGAGGAGGATTATGGGGAGGTACAGGGTCAGGAGCTTGCAAAACGGGCGTTTGAGCTTGCAGCGGCAGGCTTTCATAATCTTCTTATGATAGGACCTCCGGGCTCCGGAAAGTCGATGTTAGCCAGAAGGCTGCCCACGATTCTGCCGCCCTTGACGCGAAAGGAAGGGCTAGAGGTTTCGGCAGTGTATAGCGTGGCCGGAATAGGAATGGGAAAAGATATCATCCGGACGAAGCGGCCATATCTGGATCCGCACCACACGATAAGTGAACAGGCACTGGTTGGGGGAGGGAGCATTCCGAGGCCTGGGGTGATATCACTTGCGCACAAAGGGGTTCTATTTCTGGACGAGCTTCCTGAATTTCGCAGAAATGTAATTGATGCAATGCGCCAGCCGATGGAGGACAGAAAGGTTACGATAGCAAGGGCATCCGGTAATTATTCTTACCCGGCGGACTTCCTTCTGGTGGCAGCCATGAATCCATGTCCGTGTGGCTATTATCCGGATCTTTCCAGATGCAACTGTACTGAGAATGCGCGCAGACGTTATGCGGGGCATGTTTCAGGACCCATTATGGATCGAATGGATATGTGCGTGGAGGTTCCGCAGATTGCATTATTTCGTGGAATCAGACAGGAGCAGGATGAGAAATGGAGCAGTGCGCAGATGCGTGAGAGGGTGATGCTGGCGCGAGAGCGGCAGCAGAACAGATACCGGCAGGAGTTGTTTGCGTTCAATTCCAGAATTCCTGTCAGACTCATGGAACATTATTGCGCACTTGGGGAAACAGAAATAAAGCTTTTGCGGGAATTGTCCGGGCAGCTAAGGCTGAGTGCCAGAACCTGTCACAGGATGCTGAAGGTGGCGCGCACGATCGCGGATCTGGATGGAGCGGAACGGATCGGAGAGAAGCAGATTTATGAGGCACTTTTGTACAAAACCATGGAATATACCATGGCAATGCTGCCTAATTCGGATGCGGGAAAGGAGAGCTAAGGTGGAGAAATCTGGAATGACGGAACAAAAGGAGCTGGAATATTTTTTCTGCTCAATTGATGGAATCGGCTGGCAGACGTTAAAGCAGCTGTTTGAGCAGATTCCGGACAGAGTGAGAGCCTATGAGATGAGTGACAAGCAGGCAGTGTCTGCATTGGGAGAGAAAAAGGCACGATTGTTTCTGGAAAAGAGAAGTCGGGCAGATCCCCACAGAGAAT
>CALZEZ010000266.1 GCA_945643825.1 uncultured Lachnospiraceae bacterium | reverse complement strand
ATGTACGTTCCTTAGAGGATCGGGATGCTGCGATTGAATTATATCTTCGTGTGACAGAAACGACAAGTGATGTGCGATACTGTGAATTGTTAGAGCAGTGTGGTTTGGATAATATATTTGAAAAAGGAACCATTGAGAAAATTGCGCAGGAGCTTGCAGAGATTGGTGTTAAAGAGGATTCATTAGAGCTTCCCGGAAAACCAGGTAAGAAGGAGACTGAAAAAGTCACGGAAAAATCGGAAGTGAGTGACGATAAGTCCTCGGAGATACAGAGTCTATGGGAACAGATTCCGTGGGAAAAGCTTCTGATTATTGTTTTCATTACACTTTTCACAATCACTGTTATTCTTGTGATTATTATCCTGATTACAATAAGGCGTAACAAAAAATAAATTTTGCAAATGATATAATTTGTGTTAAAATAGAACATATATTCTGTTCTGGAGGTTGACTATGCCAAAAAATGATGCATCCTATAATGCTTCAAGTATTACCGTGTTGGAGGGATTGGAGGCAGTACGCGTACGTCCCGGTATGTATATTGGATCTGTCTCTACCAAAGGGTTAAATCATCTGATCTATGAAATCGTTGATAACTCTGTTGATGAGCATCTGGCAGGGTATTGTGATACCATTACGGTTGTGCTGGAGGCAGACGGATCTGCTACGATTGAGGATAACGGGCGAGGCATTCCGGTCGAGATGCATGAGAAGGGTGTGAGTGCGGAACGTGTTGTCTTCACAACACTGCATGCGGGAGGTAAATTCGATAATAATGCATATAAAACAAGTGGTGGTCTTCACGGGGTGGGATCATCTGTTGTTAATGCTTTATCGAACCGACTGACGGTTCGTGTGAAAAAGGGCGGTCTGATCTACGAGGATTGTTATGAAAAGGGTATTCCGGTCAAGGAACTGGAGAATGGTTTGCTTCCGGTGGTCGGAAAAACCAAGGAAACCGGTACTATCATTAATTTCCTTCCGGATGATACGATTTTTGATAAGACCAGATTTAAAGAGGAGGATGTGAAGAGTCGTCTTCATGAGACTGCATATCTGAATCCCAATCTTACAATTCATTTCATGGATAAGCGCGGTGATATTGCCGAGGAGGTAATCTATCATGAACCGGAGGGAATCGTCGGATATATAAAGGATATGAATAAGTCCAGCGAGGCTGTTCATGATGTTATTTATTTTAAGGGTGAGAGTGAGGGCATTGCAGTTGAAGTTGCTCTTCAGTACGTAAATGAGTTTCACGAAAACGTGCTGGGCTTTTGTAATAACATTTATAATGCAGAGGGAGGAACGCACCTGACCGGTTTTAAGACGATGTTTACAGGTGTTATCAATAACTATGCAAGAGAGCTTGGTATTCTGAAGGAGAAGGATCCGAATTTTACCGGTGCGGATGTTCGAAACGGAATGACTGCTGTAGTCAGCATCAAGCATCCGGATCCAAGATTTGAAGGACAAACCAAGACTAAGCTGGATAATCAGGATGCATCCAAGGCAGTAAGTAAGGTGACCGGTGATGAGATCATCCGTTATTTTGACCGTAATCTGGAAGTTCTAAAGAGTGTGATTGGCTGCGCAGAGAAGGCTGCCAAAATACGGAAGTCAGAGGAAAAAGCAAAAACGAACATGCTTACCAAGCAGAAATATTCTTTTGATTCCAATGGTAAGCTGGCGAACTGCGAATCCAAGGATGCATCGAAATGTGAAATTTTCATTGTAGAGGGAGACTCTGCAGGAGGATCGGCAAAAACAGCGAGAAATAGACAATATCAGGCGATTCTTCCGATACGTGGTAAAATATTAAATGTAGAGAAGGCTACTATTGATAAGGTGTTGGCGAATGCAGAGATCAAGACGATGATCAATGCCTTTGGATGTGGATTCTCAGAAGGCTATGGCAATGATTTCGATGTAAATAAGCTGCGTTATAATAAAATCATTATTATGGCGGATGCGGACGTTGATGGTGCGCATATATCCACACTGCTCTTAACCTTGTTCTATCGTTTTATGCCGGAGCTGATTTATGAGGGGCATGTATATCTGGCGATGCCGCCTCTTTATAAAGCAATGCCGGCAAAAGGTCAGGAAGAATATCTGTATGATGACAAGGCACTAGAGAAATATCGGAAAACACATAAGGGTCCCTTTACTTTGCAACGTTATAAAGGATTGGGTGAGATGGATGCAGAACAGCTTTGGGAAACTACGCTTGATCCGGAACGAAGGATTCTTAAACAGGTCGAAATAGAGGATGCACGTATGGCATCTGAGACAACAGAGCTTCTGATGGGCAATGATGTTCCACCCAGAAAAGCCTTTATCTATGAACACGCGGAGGAAGCACTTTTAGATATATAAATCCACAGGAAGCGGAGAGTAATGTATGGAAGAGAGAATCATCAAAACCGAATACTCAGAGTTGATGCAGAAATCCTATATTGACTATGCAATGAGCGTTATTATTGCCAGAGCATTGCCTGATGTCCGGGATGGGCTTAAGCCGGTTCAGAGAAGAACTTTATATGATATGCACGAATTGGGAATACGATATGACCGTCCTTATCGTAAGAGCGCCCGCATTGTGGGTGATACCATGGGTAAATATCATCCGCATGGTGACAGCTCGATTTATGATGCGCTTGTAGTAATGAGTCAGGATTTTAAAAAAGAGCTTCCACTTATTGACGGACATGGCAATTTTGGAAATATTGAGGGAGACGGCGCAGCTGCAATGCGTTACACAGAGGCCAGGCTCCAGAAGATTACACAGGAAAACTTTCTGGCTGATCTGGATAAGAATGTGGTGGACTTTATCCCCAATTTTGACGAGACAGAGAAAGAACCGGTGGTATTGCCGGTAAAAATTCCTAATTTTTTGATTAATGGCTCTGAGGGTATCGCGGTAGGTATGACTACCTCGACACCACCGCATAATCTGGCTGAAGTGATCGATGCCACTAAGGCATATATGAAGGATAGCCAGATTTCTGCCAGAGAACTGATGAAATACATAAAGGGACCTGATTTTCCTACCGGCGGAATTGTTACGAACCAGAAGGAATTATTGGAGATTTACGAAACCGGTGTCGGAAAGATCAGGATTCGCGGAAAAGTGGAGGTGGAGAAGGCAAAAGGCGGTAAGACCAATGTCGTAATTACACAGATTCCCTACACAATGATTGGAGCAAATATCACGAAATTCCTTCAGGAT
>CALZEZ010000265.1 GCA_945643825.1 uncultured Lachnospiraceae bacterium | reverse complement strand
GTGGAGGCAATATCTGCTTCAACCGATATTCAGCTTTTCTCCAAGGAAGAGGTGGATAAACTTGTGCTGGAGGCCTCCGGTACAGCAGCCACTGTCTCAGAGCAGAAGCTTCTGGATTCCATCAAATCCAGATTGCTGGATGGAGAGGGAACACTTGCTGTTTTTCGTGATATGTATCCGGATAATATCGTGATGTTAGATGGAGGGCAATATTATTTTTTGCCGATTTTGGATGATTTGAAAAAGCACGATTACCGGGTAGATAATGTGGTGATGAATGAGGACAGCACGATTTCCTATGTGGAGGATGAAACTGTTGTATCCCGAAAGGGAATCGACGTATCAAAATATCAGGGAAATATCTCATGGGAAAAGGTAGCGCAGGATGGGGTGGAGTATGCGTTTATCCGCCTGGGAATCCGGGGATACAGCGAGGGAGCCATCAAGCTGGACGAAACCTTTTCTGCCAATATACAAGGAGCAATCGCAAACGGCATGGACGTGGGAGTTTATTTCTTTACACAGGCTGTAAGTGATGCGGAGGCGCTGGAGGAAGCGCAATTTGTAATTGAGAATCTGGCACCTTACGCAGTTAACTTTCCGGTTGTTCTGGATGTGGAAGCAGTGGGAGGAAAAGAAGGACGAACCAATAATCTGACTGTAGCTGAACGCACCCAGTATGCAGTTACCTTTTGCGAGGCAATTAAGGAAGCCGGGTATACGCCCATGATTTACGGAAATCTGAAAACCTTTATGCTGATGTTAGATATGGAGAGACTCGAGGATTATGAGAAGTGGTTCGCCGGATATGACCCGACAAAAATTTACTTTCCATACGATTTCTCTATTTGGCAATACACTGACACAGGCAGAGTTGATGGAATTAATGGGGATGTTGATTTGAACATCACCTTTGGAAAATGGTAGGAGTTTATTGTTTTTTTAGAATTAGGACGGGTGGTGTTTATTGACACCTGGGATAGCGGTTACTATAATAAGAACGACAAGCGGTGCCTGTGCACCGCTTTTTTAGAGGCATCATTGAGTATTATTCCCAAAATGAGGAGCTGAGAGTGTTATGAAAAGAAGAATAGGCGCGAAGACTTGCGCAGTGGTTATGTGTTCGTTGATGGTAATCCTTGGCGGGTGTGGCAGCACACAAACAGAGGAAGTGCAGCAGGATATGGCTGTTTTCGTGGAAACAGCAAAGCCCCGGGTGGGAGAACTGGTTCTTCAGAACCGATTTGTCGGCAGTGTGAGTCCTGCTGAGCAGGTAATGGTTATTCCGTTGGTTTCCGGTGAGATAACAGAAACCTTTTTTGAGGTCGGTGATGTGGTTCAGGAAGGGGATGTGCTGTTTACAATTGATGACGAAGTGGCAAAGCTTCAGGTGAAGCAGGCGCAGGTAGGCGTGCAGAATGCAAAGCTGAATAAGGAGAATGCAGAGATAACAAAGAATAATGCGGCACTTGGCGTGGACAGTACGATCAAGTCAGCGCAGTCTCAGCTCAATACACAGCAGGAGCTCACCCAGAAGCAACAGCAGGCACAGCTGGATCAGCTGCAGCAACAGCTTGATTCCCTGTATTTGCAGAAGGATACAACCAATCTGCAACTAGAGGCATTGTATAAATCGTGGAGTGATCTGGACAAATACAATCAGCCGACCTATGAGGTGGAAAACAAGGTGGCACAGGTAAAGAAATCGATAGAAGGTCTCGATCAGCAGATTGAAGCATTGAAAAAGACGATTCAGGACACAAATGAGTCTTATTATACACAGAACACGGAAGTTTACGAGCAGACCAGACAGCAGTTAGCCAATCAGATTGTATCCTCGCAGTATCAGGAGCAACAGGCCGGTGTGGCTGTTGAGGTAGCGCAGGAGAATATCAGGAATGCGCAACAGTCGGTGGACAGTGCAAAGCTTCAATTATCCTATTATACGGTTACGGCACCGGTTTCAGGAGTGATTGATGCCAAAAATGTAACAGAGCATGGATTTGCAAGCTCCGGGAATGCGGCTTATGTTATTTCAGACAAGAAGTCAATGCAGGTAACCTTTCATGTGTCAGAGGATATCAGGAATACACTGTATCTGGGAGAAGATATCATCATTGAGAGAAATGGACGGCAGTATGGTGCTAAGATTACAGAAATCGCTGTTGCTGTTGGAACACAGACTGGATTGTTTCAGATTAAAGCAAAGGTGGATGCGGACGGAAATGAGCTTCCTGGTGGAGTCAGTGTAACAATCATTGCAGACACCTATCGTGCACAGGACAGTCTTCTTGTTCCGTACAGTGCAATATATTATGAAAATGGCCAGTCCTATCTATATGTGATGAAAGAGGGAGTGGCGGTTAAGACCTACGTGGAAACCGGCATTTTTGACGAGGAAACCATTGTGATTACAGGTGGTGTTACAAAAGAGGATGATTGCATTGTCAGCTGGTCGCCTCAATTAGCAGACGGAGTGAAAGTATACACGAATTAGTAGGGGGAAAGGCAATGAATTTGACGAAATTAGCATTAAGAAGGCCGGTCTCCTGTGTGCTCATCATTTTAGCGCTTGCTGTTTTTGGTATCAGTTCCCTGTTCGGCTTCAAGCTGGAGCTGACTCCGGATATGGAGCTGCCGATGCTGATTGTATATACAACATATGCAGGTGCTGATCCGGAGAGCGTAGAGGAATTGGTGACTACAGTGATTGAGGATGCCGGATCTACGCTTAGTGGTGTGGATACCGTGATGACCCAGTCCTTTGAAAATTACTCCATGGTTGTTTTTGAGTATGAGTATGGCGTTGATTTGGACGAATGTTATACCGACCTGCGGGCAGCGTTAGACACTGCAACCATGCAGCTTCCTGAGGATGCTGACGATCCGCGTGTAATCGAGATGAATATGGATAGTCAGGATATTCTGATGATATCTGCGACGCAGGTAGGAGATATTGACCTTCTTAAGACAATCAAGGAGGATGTTGTACCGGAACTGGAGTCTCTTGCTGGTGTGGCACAGGTCAATGTATATGGTGGCTCGGAGGAGGTCATCAAGGTTGACGTCAGAGAAGAGCTGCTAAAGCAATATGGACTCAGCATGTCCACTCTGGCACAGTCATTAGGTGCAATTGATTTTACATATCCGGCGGGAAGTGTGAAGCAGGGGAATCAGGATATTTCTGTCAGCACTTCGATGGAGTACAATACCGTACAGATGATACGATCTGTACCGGTGATGAC
>CALZEZ010000264.1 GCA_945643825.1 uncultured Lachnospiraceae bacterium | reverse complement strand
TGAGGGAGACAAAAAGGATGTTGGTACGAAGATTACTCTGTTTGTGAATGAAGATTGTCTGAAATTCTGCAATGAATATGAGGCTAGAGCTGTTATCAGCAAATACTGTTCCTTTATGCCGACGGAGATCTATCTTTCCAAGGCTAACACAACCGAGACACAGACCATCAAGCCGGAGGAGAAGTTAGATACGGATCAGGTGCTTGAGACAATTGCACCGGAGAAGGAAGGCGAGGAGGAGAAGCTTAAGATTACAAAGCGTCCGGAGCTTATGAATGACACGAAGCCCCTTTGGATCAGGCATCCGAATGAGTGTACCTCTGAGGAATATCTTGAATTCTATCGCAAGGTTTTTCACGATTACAAGGAGCCGTTATTCTGGATTCATCTGAACATGGATTATCCGTTTAATCTGAAAGGAATTTTGTACTTCCCGAAGATTAATATGGAGTATGAATCGATTGAGGGAACAATCAAATTATATAATAATCAGGTGTTTGTAGCAGATAATATTAAAGAAGTAATCCCTGAGTTCCTTATGCTGTTAAAGGGGGTAATCGATTGTCCGGATATTCCGCTTAATGTCTCAAGAAGTGCTCTTCAGAATGACGGATTTGTAAAGAAGATTGCGGATTATATCAGTAAGAAGGTGGCAGACAAGCTATCCGGTATGTGTAAGACACAAAAGGATGAATATGATAAATATTGGGACGACATCAGTCCGTTTATCAAATTCGGTTGCTTAAAGGATGATAAATTCTGTGAGAAGATGACAGACTATATTCTCTTCAAGAATCTGGATGGCAAATACCTCACGTTGCCGGAATGTCTTGAGGTCAACAAGATAGACCCGGATGAGGCTGACATGGAAAATGCGGTAGACGAGAACGGGGAAAAGGTAGAGGCATCTGTCGTAGAACCGGAGCCGGCAGAAGAAGCAGAAGACAAGGCAGAAGAGGAAAAGAAAGAAAAGATCATTTATTATGTTACTGACGAGCAGCAGCAGGGACAGTATATTAATATGTTCCGTCAGGCAAAGATGGATGCGGTGATTCTCACACATAATATTGATCAGCCCTTCATTTCACAGCTTGAGGCTAAGAATGAGGGAATCAAGTTCCAGAGAATTGATGCGGATCTGACAGATACCTTCAAGAGCAAAACTTCCAAGAAGGCCGAGAAGGAGCTGGAGGAGCAGGCTGCAGAGATTGCCAAGGTGATGCAGAAGGCACTTAAGAAGGATAGTCTGAAGGTTAAGCTCGAGAAACTGAAGAATAAGAAGATTGCATCTGTCATCACTCTTTCCGAGGAGAGCAGACGTATGCAGGATATGATGAAGATGTATTCGATGAATGGCATGAATATGCCCGGTTTTGGTGATGAGGGCGAGACCCTGGTATTAAACAGCAATCATCCTCTTGTGCAGTATGTGTGTGAGCACAAGGACAGCGAGCATGCGACCATGATTTATGAGCAGCTTTATGATCTGGCAAAACTGCAGCACACTCCGTTAGAGGCAGATGCGATGGCAAAATTCGTTGCAAGAAGCAATGATATTATGATGCTGCTCTGTCATGAATAAAAACAGCTAACAAAAGTTTCCAACATAAAATAATTCACAGAGTCCATACTAACATCAAGATAGACGAGCAAGTTTTTCCCGTTTATCTTCCAATATAGAAAAAGTAATGAAAAATTAGTTAGTATGGAGGTGAAAATTATGTCTAGTAGCAAGTCTAATAGAGTAGAGGTTCCTGAAGCTAAAGCAGCTATGGATCGCTTTAAGACTGAGGTAGCATCTGAGCTTGGTGTGAACTTAAAGGAAGGTTACAATGGTGACCTTACTTCTAAGGAAGCAGGTTCTATCGGCGGTGAGATGGTACGTCGTATGATTAAGAAGCAGGAAGAGTCCATGAAATAAATTGGAAATCGAAGCATCGAAAGGACAGGGGACTTAAGTTCCCTGTCCTTTTTGTGAAAGTAGGGTACATAGGAAAGGATATGCGCCGTGAGAAGAGAATTCGGGAAAGCAATAGGGATTGCGATGTCAGTGATTTTGATGCTGACAGGATGTGGCAGTGTGAAGCAACAGGATATGGTGCGCGTAGGCTCCCTTAAGGGACCGACAACTATCGGAATGCTTCAGCTTATGGAGCAGGAAAAGAATGAAAAGGAAAAGCGATACGACTTTACCATGGCAGTGTCGGCGGATGAGCTGACAGGAAAGCTGATGACCGGGGATTTGGACATTGCCCTGATTCCGGCTAATGTTGCAGCGATTTTGTTCTGGCAGTCCGGGCAGAACGTTCAGATACTGGATGTCAATACACTTGGAGTACTATATATGGTCAGTGCAGATGAATCAGTTTGTTCCTTTGCAGATCTGAAGGGGAGGACGATCTGTCTTACCGGGAAAGGAACAAGTCCGGACATTGTGCTTCAATATCTGCTTTCGGCCAATGGGATAGCTGCAGAGGATGTGGAGCTTAGATATTGTTCAGAGGCAACGGAGGTGGCACAGATTCTCACAGAGGATGCGTTGGCAATCGGTGTGTTACCACAGCCCTTTGTTACTGTAGCATGTAGACAGAACGAAGCACTGAAGATTGTATTTGACTTAACAGAGGAATGGGAGAAAGCGCAGGAGGATGGAAGCTCCCTGGTGACTGGTGTGACGGTCGCCACAAGAGAGTTTGTGGAGAAGCACCCTGAAAAGGTGAAGAAATTTCTGGAGGAGCACGAAGCCTCTGCTGCATACGTTGCTGCAAATCCACAGGAGGCCGCGTCGTGGACAGTGGAGCAGGGAATCATTGAGAAGGAGGCGGTTGCAAGGCAGGCCATTCCGGGATGCAGGGTGACCTGCCTGACCGGAGCACAGATGCACAATGCACTTACAGCCTATTATCGGGTACTGTATGAGGCAAATCCGGCGTTGGTCGGAAAACCCGAGCAGCCACCGACGGATGAGGCCTGGAATGGTTTATATTATGGAGTGGCCAGATGAAGAAACATAGTATGAGAAGAATAGGCTTCATCCTGTTATGGCTTATCCTGTGGCAGCTGTGTGCCGGGCTTGTGAATCGCCCAATTTTGCTTGCAGGACCGGTTTTGGTGATACAAAGATTATCGACAGATGTGATAACAAAAACATTTTGGATTTGTCTCGGGGGATCACTTGCGAGAATACTGATAGGACTCTTCCTTGGGGCTGTTTTTGGAGTCGGATGTGCCGTACTGTCTTTTTTTTCGGAG
>CALZEZ010000263.1 GCA_945643825.1 uncultured Lachnospiraceae bacterium | reverse complement strand
ATCCCCGGTAATTGTCATGCAAGCTACTCCATGAATGAAAATCCACATTTTCATAAACATCTGTTCCGGGTTTTTGCATCCATCAACGCGTGCTTTCTGTATTTCCCAGATCACGTTTCCCTGACTGCCATTTAGTATCTCATAGAAGCCTTTTCCTTGTCCCAGTGCTTTTCTTTCTGCATTGAGAAATAGCAAATCAAATAAATTCTTCTCTGTTGCAGCAAAACGGATATAGGCAAGACCCAGATTCACAAACGCAACATTCTGACGCTTTGGAAATTGGTCATAAAACTGCTCATAGGCTTCTATTGCACGCAGATATACCGTCTTTTTACATTCCTCCATATTAGGGTATACACGAAAAATAGGCTGTGTGGAGCATCCGGCCTTCGCAGCAAGCTTTCTGGCTGTCAGCTGCGCAATACCGCTTTCCTTTACTAACGCAAAGGCGGCATCATCAATCTGGTGTAGGGTTATCGACTGTTTTCTAGGCATCTTTTGTTCCTCCAAGTATCATCATTCTTTGCCAGTATAAGCTCTTATATAGGAGAACGTTCCGTCATCATTTGTTCTACCCATCTTATAATCATAATCCAGGATACTTTGTATAAAATCTTTTCCGGATGAATCTACGGCCTTCACATTGACACCAATTGCACATTCCACATCCGATATGGTTCGATCATCCAGAAATACTTCTTCTCCTACACGGAGCATATTACTTGGAATAAGCAGTACATCTCCCAGAGACTCTCCAGCCTTCTGTTTTTCTAAAAGCTGTGCAATCAGATCCTGTCCGGTAATCAAACCCGACACAGTAATTGTCTCTCCAAAGAAATCATTGCGTATTCCAAAGACATTAACTGATATATTCGGAAAAAGCTCCTCGATCCTCATCGCCATCTCTCGTATGGTTGACTCGGCAAGTTTTCCAGTCGCCAGAGATACCTTTCTACAAAGGGTATCTCTCATGAACGGATACACTTCTTTGCTTTGAATTTCTGATAACGCCTCCTCAAATTCGTTGAGCAGAAGCCGCATCATACCAACACCATTTTCTAATTGTATATAGCCATCATAACGTTCCTCTTCTGGGAAAGGTCGTCCGGCAAGATAATACCATTCATCGCTGGCATGAATAAAATGCAACCCATATTTCTCATAAAAACCGGTTTGATAGCTTTCCACCTGATCAATCACCTGACCGGCTTCTCTGGCATCAAAGAGTTCCAACGGATAAAGACCATCTCTGTATTTCGTAATTCCGGCAGGCACAACGGATACACTTCGCATAAAGGGCAAATATGCAGAAAGCTCCTCAATGGTTCTGGTTAATTCTTCACCATCATTAACACCCTTGCACAGAACAATCTGTCCATTCATTTCTATGTGTGCCTGATAGAAATCGTTTAAGAATCTCAGCTTTTCACCGGCAAACCTGTTATTTAGAAGCTTACATCTAAGCGCAGGATTGGTTGACTGCACTGATATATTGATGGGTGCAAGATGCATTCGAATGATTCGATTCACATCATTCTGCGTCATATTAGTCAGCGTGATATAATTTCCCTGAAGAAAGGAAAGACGGGAATCATCATCCTTGAAATAGAGTGTCTCCCGCATACCAGGAGGCATCTGATCGATAAAGCAGAATATACATTTGTTACTACAGGAACGATAATTACTCATCAGGTCATTTTCAAAATCGATACCAAGCTCTTCGTTATATTCCTTTTCTACTTCTAGCAGCCACTCTTCCCCGCTTGGTTTGCGGATTAGAACCTCAATATATTCATCCTGTATATAATATCTGTAATCAAACACATCCTCGATATATTTTCCATTAATGGAAACCAGGACATCGCCCGGTTCAATCTCCAATTCTTCTGCAATGGAGCCGGGAGATATCCTGCATATTACATGCTCAAATTTATTACAAAATGCCATAGATTCTGTCCTCATTCATAATGAAAGCGTTGACAGCATTCATGCTGCCAACGCTTATCATTTTACCATATACACGGGAATAAAACAACAAATAATAACACATGTTGTCTCTTATACAGGATATGCTCCATTTGCAGAATCTGCCTTGCTCATATCCACCTTCTCCTGCTGTGCCTGACGATATTTGAAGAAATCTACAGCAACCTGTGGGAACAATGCATAGGATAAAACGTCCTCATCCTGCTGTTTCCACTCTTTCATCTCGCCCTCAATCTTCTCTAATTCATTCGGAATTAAATCAGCGGGACGACAGGTAATAACTTCTGCATCGCCGATACACTTCTTTTGTACTTCAGGATCAAAAGGTTTTACAGTCTGACCATATTTACCCATTAAAACATCCTTGGTCTGACCGGTAGCCATCTTATAACGCTCACCCATCAGGACATTCATAACTGCCTGTGTTCCTACAATCTGTGAAGAAGGAGTTACGAGAGGCGGCTCACCAAGATCCTTACGAACCTGAGGAATCTCCTTTAATACATCATAGTACTTATCCTCTGCATTCTGCTCCTTCAGCTGACTAACCATGTTGGAAAGCATTCCACCGGGAACCTGATATAATAAGGTTTTAATATCAACACCCATAACCTTCGGATTAAGCAGACCATTTGCCAGACATTCGTCACGATAAGGACGGAAATAATCTGCAATTTCAGCCAGAAGATTCTGGTCAAAGCCGGTATCGTATGGTGTTCCACGGAAGGTCTCTACCATAACCTCTGTTGCCGGCTGTGAAGTACCCATAGCAAACGGGCTCATCGCTGTATCAATCACATCAACTCCTGCCTCAACAGCCTTCAAATAGGTCATGCTGGCAACACCGGAGGTGTAATGTGTATGAAGTTGAATCGGCAGAGACGTTGCACTCTTCATTGCACGAATCAATTCATCTGCCTTGTAGGGAACGAGTAAGCCTGCCATATCCTTAATACAGATAGAATCAGCACCCATCTCTTCAATGGATTTTGCCATATTCATCCAGTACTCCATGGTATAAGCATCACCAAGGGTATAAGAAAGAGCAATCTGAGAATGACCTCTTCCCTCTCTCTGTTTAATCTTGTTGGTAGCATTAACAGCAGCCTGCAGGTTACGCAGATCATTAAAGCAGTCAAAAATACGAATGATATCTATACCATTTGCAATTGACTTCTCAACAAAATACTCTACTACATCATCTGCATAATGACGATAGCCAAGGATATTCTGTCCACGGAACAGCATCTGTAATTTCGTATTCTTAAAG
>CALZEZ010000262.1 GCA_945643825.1 uncultured Lachnospiraceae bacterium | reverse complement strand
ATTTTCCAAAAAAATTGCGTGATATTCCTTGTCCGTCTTCACATCAGACACACCCTCGCACACGGGATGGGGGTATACGCGACCACTGGAACCCTGATACACCCTCTTCTCCAAAAACATGGGATTCTTGTCATATGCTGCAATTTCATAAGTTGGAATTTTGACTGTTTCCTGTCTGATGATTACCTTATTCATAACTTCGCCTCTCAAAATAGCATTAATTAAGCTTCCGGCTGACGATGGAGGTTGCCCAAACGGTGTCAGACACCTTTCGTTTCTTCAAGAGAGATATTTTTGATTCGCCCGAATACCGGTGGAGTATTCATTCGAATTCCCAGCACAACCTGCCCGGCATCAAGCACCATATCATCGATGCTGTGTGTCACAAAACGTACATCGGACGGGAAAATCGTCTTTGTGAATTCTTCCCGGCCGTTACAGGAAATCGTCTTTAAGAATAATTCCACCTGCACACCGGTGGTATTGGTTCCCCGGTATTCCAACGACAGCTGATATTTACCCTTTTTGTTGATATGGATCTCCCGAAATAGTTCAAATGTGAAGTTGCTTTTTGAACAGACATATATCTCTCCGTTCTGCTCCGTCACTTCCACATCGACTGGATCCTTTGTCATCGACCAGCCCTTGATGCCTTCCGAGAAATCTCCGTTGGGAATCAGATTGGTTCCTGCCTGTACGACCATGGACTCATCCGCCGCATACAGCTCTTCGATGTATTTTTCCAAATGCTCAAAAGGCGGATACAACGGGTCGAAATCCCGATAAGCCTCAAAGGAGCAGAGTGCTTTTCCGTGTTCGTCAAGCATTCCCATATTCTCATCCCAGCTTCCGTAGCTCTTTCCCGGAATGCAAAGCGGTTCCCAATAATATACTCCCGTAGGCAAATCCCCGGAAGCCATGGACGCAATCTGCATCACAAGAGAAAGAGACTTCTTCTGTTGCTCTTCTCCCGCCGGAAGTCCCGCCGTCGCCATCAGATCCTTTGAGATGTGTTCGTTCCTGCAGTGTCTCCACGGATGTGCTGTCTCAACAACATATACAGGTACACGATACCTCTCAATCAAATGTTCCATTGAGCTCTTCAGATCCATGAAGGTTCCGTGCCAGAAGGAGTAATAGGAAATTCCGATTGCATCAATCGGCTCCATGCCTGCTGCAAATACAGCATCGAACCACTCCTTGAGGTCAAAAAAACGTCCGCCCTGGTCTAAATGAATCATGACTGAGATATCCGGTGACTTATCTCTGATCGCTCGTATTCCAGCATTGATCAGTCCCGCCAGATTCTCATAATTCGGCACCGCCCCGTCCGGGAAAAGCATTCCGCTGCGGATTTCGTTTCCGACCTGCACAATATCCGGCAGACAGTCCTGCGCCTCCAATGCGTCGAGCACTTCCTTTGTATAGGAATATACCGCTTCCTTCAGCTCATCGTAGGATAGATTCTCCCACGCATGGGGCTTGCGCTGCTGACCGGGATCTGCCCAATAATCCGAGTAATGAAAATCCAGCATAAAATGCATCTCGTTTGCCCTGATCTTCTTTGCCATCTCTATGGTGTGCTTCAGACTGCAGTAGCCTTTTGCCTCCTCAAACTGGCTCGGATCATTCCAGATGCGGAGCCGCACGGAGTTGATTCGATTCTCCTTTAACAGTTCAAATGCATCCACGCATCTTCCGTCCGCAGTATAAAATTTTTCTCCTCCGTCTATATGCTCCGGAAGGGAAGAAATATCAACGCCCTTTAAGAACTTCATTTTTTCTTTCCTTTTCCTTGCACATTTTACCTCATACATTTTCTTATCTGCCATGACCAGATATTCGTCCAGTGTGCAGCTGCTCCCCGGATCCGTAATAATGATTCCGTGGCTGACATGTATGTTCTGCGGAGATAGGGCGTCATTTACACGCCGCACGAATTGCCGGCATTTGTCCATTGTTGCATCTGAGAAGAACATAACAAATTCATCGCCGCCGAACCGATACACAAACCCATGCTCCGGTTTGTTCTGTTCCAGCGTGTGCGCAATCTTCTTAAGCACTTCATCTCCGAAATCATGACCATAGGTATCATTTATCTGCTTAAAGCTGTCCACATCAAAAAATACCATGGCACACGGAATATTCTGTCTCTGATACTTAGCAAACCGCGGTACAATCATCTCTTGATATGCAACACGATTGTACAATTTGGTAAGAGAGTCTCTGTTATACACATTTTTCAGCTTGGTCTGCTTGAATAGGTTCTCTATCTTTGAGATAAAAACAGAATGGACGTCATAAAAGTTCGGGTTGGCATACAAAAATGTCGGATTCTTTAAGATGGTAAAGCCGACCAGCTGTTCACGAAAATGAATCGGACTGAACATGTAGGATACATTCACCCCATTCTCCTCCATATACCGTTCCAGTTCCTTCTCATCTGAAATCGGAAGCTCTCCCTCTCTCTCTGCCGCATATCCGATCACCATATCCCTACGCTCATAGCGCTTCGTTGGAAAGACAGTATCGATATCTGCATCCAGCAGTTTTTGATTGACCACAATGTAGGCACCATCACAATCCAGGGAGAGAAGGTATTCCACAAAGCTCTTGAACAGATTGCGATAATCGTTACATTCCGCAATGTGATTCTCCAGCGCCATTACAGCCTCTTCCTCATACTCTCTTTTTACGGAATATTCAATCTGCCACTTCGCATAGTCACGATATTCCACTCTGCCGCTGTTGGGGCATCCGCAGCTCTCTCCGAAGATACACTCCGAAGTGAAATAATGAAATGGTTCGACGTTCTCCCCCTTCCACAGACGCGATAAAATGCGAAGTGCCGCCTTGCCGATATTGCCGCGGTTATGCTCCACGGTGGAGATCTGCGGTTTATAATACGCAGCCTTGTCCAGATTATCAAAGCCCGTCACCAGAAAATCCTGCGGGATCCTATACCCCAATTGATCCGCAGCGCAGCACAGCCCCGCCGCAATGTTATCATTGGCACAGACAAAGGCTCCGGGAAGTTTTTTCTTCTGTTTGACCCACTCACGCATATAGCGCACACCGGTTCCGAAGTCAAAATCCCCGAACAGGCAGCGGTCCTCCCCCGCAGGAAGCCCATAATCCGCCATTGCCTCTTTGAATGCCTCATAGCGCATCTGATTTTCGTAATTATAGTCCGGTCCTCCGGCGAAAACAAAATCCCTGCATCCGTGCACATAATAAAGATGATCGATCATCTGTC
>CALZEZ010000261.1 GCA_945643825.1 uncultured Lachnospiraceae bacterium | reverse complement strand
GGAAGGATGTGAAGCTGACCTGTGACAGCTGGATGTTAGTGCCCGAGCTCCAGGAGCTTCTCGGTGAGAGCTCGCGAATCGTGGCCTTTCAGAGATTATTTGAGATTGATCAGATCGACCGGGAGGCGACATGGTTTCTTGGGTGGATTTATCCGGGACATGATATCGTGGATGAGAACCTGCCAGAGAAGACGAGCCTCCAAAGGCAGCTGAAAAAATACCTTCTTGCGGGGAACAAATTCGGCATTGCGAAGGGACATCTGCGCGAGCCGGCTCAAAAATAAATAAAACAAAAATCGAGATTGAAAATCTCGGGGCATCATAGTATGTTATTCTTATTCCACAAATAATAGTTAGAAAGGTTCAAAGAGTGTTGCATGAAGAGTAGTAAGCTTATTGTGCGATAGCGATGGCTATTGCAAATAAATCATATGCTATAGCCATTGCATCCTAAGAAAGAATTTAGGAGGACGCAAATGAGCTATGTTAATGCAGATGGAGTTTTGCCGCAGGCATTGATCACAGAGATACAGAAATATGTGGACGGTCAGGTTCTCTACATCCCACGTAAGAATGAAAGCTCTTTATCCTGGGGTGAGAAGAATGGCACGAGAGACAAAATGGCAAAACGAAATCAGACAATCGTGAATCGTTTCCATGCAGGCGAAGCGATTTCCAGTTTAAGCGAGGAGTATTGCCTCTCTGGGAAGAGAATACAGGGAATCATTCGCGAGTATGGGTCCTCCAAAACAAGAACGAAGGGAGGACTTACAAATGAATAGAGAGAATAAACGCAGGCAATATGAAAAAGGATATTACAAGACGCACCCCTGTAACGAAACCTTTGTCTGTAAGAACTGCGGTAGAACCGTAGTGCCGGCGGGTGCAGGAAGTGGACACAGGAATCATTGTCCGAATTGCCTTTATAGTTTACACGTCGATATCGAACCGGGTGACCGAGAAGCAGATTGCGGCGGTCATATGGAACCGGTATCTGTATGGGTACGCGGTAAGGGCGAATGGGCGATCATTCATCGATGTAAGACGTGCGGCACATTCAGCTCGAACAGAGTTGCAGCAGACGATAATCCGATGAAGCTCATGTCGATCGCGATGAGACCGGTTGGGCATCCGCCGTTCCCGGTGGAGAGAATCGAAGAAATGACGAGACTCATGGGTGGCGAAGGAAGTCTTGGGTGGGAGTGAATGCTCCCACCCTTTTTTTGCACTAAAACCGACTCGGAGTACAACTTTTGTAATGGAGGAACCACTATGAAAGGACAGGAAAGAAAAAAAGAAATAGTAAAGATCGCATATAAGCTCTTTCTGATAAAGGGCTATGACAATACCTTTGTCGACGATATTATTGCTGAGAGCAAAATAGCAAAGGGAACCTTCTACTATCACTTTGAGAGCAAAGAGGAATTGCTCGAAGCGGTCATAAACATGATCATTGACGAATCCACGAAAGGTGCAGAGGCGGTTTTGTCTATGCCCCTATCTGTTCCTCAAAAGATTGTCGGCATCATAAAAGCACTTCAGCCCAATCTCGATGAAATGGAATTGGCAGAGGTTCTGCATCGTTCTGATAATATTGTCATGCATGAGAAAATAGAAAACAGAATAAACAATGCGGCGATTCCCATTTTGTCGGCAGCCATTGAAGAAGGAATTCATGAAGGCTTGTTTCACTGTGATTACATAGAAGAAAGAGTTCAAAGTATTTTGTCAATCAGTAACCGGCTTTTGGATCAGGGAAATTTTTGCCGAGAAGCTGAATGTCAGATTATTCCTTGCTGTTATCGTGATGGAGGTTGCCATTAACTATATCGCAAGCCTTGTTACGGCTCTATTCGATCATGTCAGCGTAATGTCTCAGTGGTCATTTTCCTGGGATTTCTTTGCCTACGCCTTCTTCCTGTGCCTCTTTACCGGTGCAACCGGCGAGGAAAGTGGCTGGCATGGCTTCTTATTCCCTCATCTTATGGAGAGATACGATTGCGTGAAAAGCAGTGTCATCGTCGGTATCATCTGGGGATTATGGCATATTCCGTTATGGCTGATTTCTGGCTATCAGGGACTTGGATTACTTCTGTATATCGTACAGTTTATGATCTGTACCATTGCATGGTCACTTGTTATGGACATCCTTTACTATTGGAACAGAAATCTGATCATTGTAACCACCTTCCACTTTTTCGTGAATTTCCTGCTGTCATTTTTCTGTGGAAACGATTTGATTTTCCAGATTACGATTGCGGTTCTCTATGTTATTACAGCAATTGTATTCATCGCTATATATAAAAACTATCTGTCCAAGCGGAAAGCAAACTGATAAAGAGTGCTGGCATAGGGATTCGAAAAATCGCGATTCTCTATGCCTTTGATTTTTCTCTCAGAATTTCTCGGCATAGAGATTGAAGAAATTGCAAAAATATATGCTCTTTTTTACAATCTGGCATCAAAATAAAGAAAGAAGTGGCATAGAGATTTGCAAAACTCAAAATGTATATGCCAGATTCGCAGCAAAGCCTCTGTGAAAATAGTTTTTCGTGGCATAGGGATTTGAAAAATCGCGATTCTCTATGCCGTCACATTCAAAAATATATTTTGCACGGCATATAAATATTCAAAAATGTATAACGCTATGCCACAGGTGCGCTCACATATAAAATCATGAGTTAAGGGGTACATTTTTACAAATGGCAGAAATAACCCCTCTTATCTTACAAAAAAAGAACATTTTGAGTAACATAACCACATGAAAGGAAGAGCATGCAATGAAAAACGAAAGTAAAAAAACAATCGAATCCCAATTCAACCTGATCGCACAGGAGTATGACGCCAATCGAAGAAAGTTCATTCCGTGCTTTGACGACTATTATGAACAGACAACGAAGCTCATTCTTTCCGGTATCGACATACCCGGACGCGTTCTGGACTTAGGCGCCGGAACACCACGGATGAATCAATGGTTTGACTCCTACTGGGAGAATCAATTGTACCATAGCGGATTATCGGACAACGACATTGAGCTTTGGAAGGAACGAAAGAAGCTAGTATAACCGTCAGTAATTAATGTCTGCTGATTAGGGTGCAAACGCTTGATTTTGCTGACTTTTGCCCCATTTTCTGTTATACTAATTGCAAGGATTTTGATGAAATCATATCGTTTTTCTTGCAGGTTTCTTACAGATTTTAAGTATAAAGGGGCTAAAACAATGTACAAACCGATCGACAAGCTACAGCATTCATTCCTC
>CALZEZ010000260.1 GCA_945643825.1 uncultured Lachnospiraceae bacterium | reverse complement strand
TTGTTCAGTTATCAAGGTTCCTCTGCTGTTTTGCAACAGCTTTCATAGTTTATCACATCTTTCGATGCTTGTCAACTACTTTTTTATTTTTGTTTTCAGCAACTCGTTCATCATATCAGATAAACATCATTCTGTCAACAACTTTTTTTGCCTTTCAGCAAACGGAGAAGGAGGGATTTGAACCCTCGCGCCGCTATTAACGACCTACTCCCTTTCCAGGGGAGCCCCTTCAACCTCTTGGGTACTTCTCCAAACAGCCTGAATTAAATAAATATGATATTCAGTTATCGATTGAAAGCAATCGAGCGGAGAGGATGGGATTCGAACCCATGCGCCCTTTCGGACAAACGGTTTTCAAGACCGCCTCGTTATGACCGCTTCGATACCTCTCCAAGCGTTTTACATCCGTATCGAATGCCTTATTTTATGGACTTATTTGTCAACGGCAAGAACTATAATATCAAATGAATTGTTGGATGTCAACATGTTTTTTTTCAAAAAATCAAAAAATTCAAAGTATCTTTTCCAGAATACTCTTAGCTATTGTAAGATCCTCCGGAGTCGTGATCTTGATGTTGTCATAGCTTCCGGGAACCAGCCGGATTTTCTTACTCATCATCTGTTCCACTACCATCGCATCATCGGTCACCTGAATCCCTTTTGCAATAAGCTCCGGCAGCTCCTCTTTCAGCTTTTGATAAGCCTCCCAGATCAATTCTCCTGAAAAAACCTGTGGTGTCTGGACACTCCACAGTCCATCACGATTCGGAGTAGAGCTGACAAATCCATTCTCATCTGCTATCTTGATTGTGTCTTTCACTCTGGTTGCAGTGACACATGCCTGATAGCATTCTACTGCTTCTTTCAAATCAAGAAGAATCTGTGACGTCAGAAAAGGTCTGGCACCATCATGTATAAACACAAATCCGGAATGATCATCCATTGCTTCAAGAGCCTGGTAGACAGAATCATAGCGCTGCGCGCCTCCTGAAACAATCTTGCTCACCTTCTGAAAGCCAAATCGCTCTACAATCTGTTCCTTCACATAAGGAATATCATCCTTTCCGGTGACAAGAATGATCTCATCTATCATATCAGTCTGTTCAAAGACCTGAAGGCTATACCATACAACAGGTTTATCCTGCAGAAGCATGAATTGCTTCGGTGTCTTGCTGTTCATTCTTTTTCCGGTTCCGGCAGCAAGTACAATCGCCACACAGCGCTTCGCATTCTGATTTGTATCCACTTATCTATCGCTCTCCCAGTTTCAGATTGGGCACTGCATTCAGATCCAGTCCGCTGCGCACCCCTTTACAATACTCGTAATAGCCTGCCACTCCAATCATTGCAGCATTATCTGTACAGAAAATCGGTGACGGGTGATAGAATTGTATCTGTTCTTTCGCACACCTTCGCTCAAAAGCCTCACACAGGGAACGGTTCGAAGCCACTCCCCCTGCAATCGCAAACTTGTCATAGCCATACTGCTTCACCGCCATAAGGGAATGCTCGACCAGCACATCTACGACAGCCTTTTGAAAAGAGGCTGCAACATCAGCACGATTAATCTCGATTCCTTTCATCTCACACGAGTTCAGATAATTGAGCACAGCTGATTTTAAACCGCTGAAGCTAAAGTCATATTCATTCTCAGCGACCTTTGCACGTGGAAACTTAATAGCATCCGGATTTCCTTCTTTTGACAGCTTATCAATCTTAGGTCCTCCCGGATACCCCAATCCGATAGCACGTGCCACCTTATCAAAGGCCTCACCCGCCGCATCGTCTCTGGTTTGTCCGATAATCTCATACACACCATAATCTTTGACTACAACCAGGTGCGAATGTCCACCGGATACTACAAGACACACAAAAGGCGGCTCCAGTTCCTTATTCTCAATAAAATTAGCGCTGATATGTCCCTCTATATGATGAACGCCCACCAGGGGAATACCGGTTGCAAAGCTGATTGCCTTCGCCGCGGACACTCCTACTAACAAAGGTCCCACAAGTCCGGGTCCATAGGTTACTGCTATGGCATCCATCTGCTTCAGTTCCTTCCCTGCTTCAGCCAGGGATGTCTGAAGCACCTGATTAATCTTCTCGATATGTTTTCTGGATGCTATCTCAGGGACAACTCCTCCATATATTGTATGAAGATCAATCTGAGAATAAATTGTATTTGAGAGAATCTCTCTTCCGTTACGGACAACTGCTGCAGCCGTCTCATCACAGGAGCTCTCAATTGCCAATACTAATATTTCCTTCTGCTGCATTTTCATCACTCTTTTTAATCCTTCACAAGCTGCCATCCATAAATCTTCCAGTGACCGTCCGATGCCTTGCGAAGCAGAAACACCTCCTGTGTACTGCCATAGCTGCCGCTCTGTCGAATGGTAAAGGTACAGTACAGCCTCGCAAACTCAAAACCATCCTGAGAAAAACGCTCCACATCAGTGCTCGCCGATGTGGCAAAGCTTGATATTACCCAGTTGTTCTTACGAAAGCTTTCTATCTCGTCCTTTAAGCCCTCTTGATATTCTTCATCTGACTGATTTGCCACAAGCTCCTCATCAAACAACAGTCTCATTTTTGATGCCAGTGCACGAAATTCGACCTCAGAGTATTCCTCACTATAGAGCACCTGATTCAGCTCCGCATAGTATTTGATAACCTCCTTGGGAGTCGAGGGGTAGTTTCTCTCCAGATTACGTAGAAGAACACTCGCCACCACAGAAGTGGACTTCTCGCTTTCCGCCTGCGTTGTCTGACTGGTATCCCGGTTAGAAATATGGTAAAAATATCCAATCATCAGCATCAGCATCAGCACAATCACAATCATGCTTCTTCCATTTCGGAATACTTTCGCCATGTTCCTCCTTTCCGGAATTGTACTCCCTTATCTGCTCTTCTTGTATTACACCACTATTCTTCATCAAACAATAAATCGATGGTTCTTCCGTCTTTTGCGGTAATGGTTTCCGGAAAAATCTCTCTAAGCTGTCCGAGGTATTCCTCCGGATGATTCAACGAAGGACTATAATGAGTCAGCCACAGCCTTGCTGCCCCGGCTTCCTTCGCAATGACTGCCGCCTCACGCATCATCATATGCCGGTTTTCCTTTGCCTTCACAAGCTTATCCGGCTCACCATACATTCCCTCACAGATGAGAAGATCAGCCTCAGCTGCCGCATTTACGATTTCCTTCGTCGGTCTGGTATCTGTTACATAAACAACCTTCAGTCCGCGTCTTTCTTCTCCA
>CALZEZ010000259.1 GCA_945643825.1 uncultured Lachnospiraceae bacterium | reverse complement strand
GTCTGCATTGTCATTACCGGATTAATAAAAGGAGCTGTTCAAAACAGCTCCTTTTTATTATGCACGGACATACGCAAGCACCCGGTCAAATTCCAGGCTGCCACCAAACAAGTCAAGCGCAGAGCCGATTGTCACATGTATTCTGTTATGCCCGAGCTCCTTTAGCAGTCTGATATCCTCGTAGGAATGAACACCTCCTGCATAGGTAATCGTTTTTCTTCCCCACTCGCCAAGCATTGCCGCCAAATCCGTTTCTATCCCGGAAGCCTTCCCCTCCACATCCACAGCATGAATCAGAAACTCATCACACGAAGCGGAAAGCATATCCATAGTCGTATCATTAAGCACCACCTGCGTATATTTCTGCCATCGATCGGTCACAATATAGTAGTCACCAGCTCTCCTTCGGCAGCTCAAATCCAGAACAAGATGATCCCGACCGACCTCTTTTACCAGTTCCTCCAGTCGATCCTCTCGAAAGATCCCATCGCAAAATACATAGGAAGTCACAATCACATGGCTTGCACCCGCGTCCAGAAATCCGGCGGCATTTTCTCTCGTTATCCCACCACCGACCTGAAGTCCACCGGGAAATGCTTTCAGTGCCTGCACTGCCTGTCTCTTCGTCTCCTCATAATAGGGACTTGTCTGCGGATTAAGCAGGATAACATGTCCTCCGCGGCATCCCTTCTGCTCATAAAATCTTGCAAAAAAATCCGCTTGCTGCTCACTGACAAAATTTTCCTTTGCCTGATCAGCAAAATCCGTCAGAGAACCGCCAATAATCTGCTTCACTTTTCCGTTATGAATATCAATACAGGGTCGAAATTCCATATAACCGCCTCATTCTATCAAAAATCTCTGCAAATTATTTTATCCGAAATCAGGAAAAGAAACAACTCTCCGGTATAAAAAAATAAAGATAAACCATACTAACATAGAACGATAGGTTCAAGAAAAGGAGGTTCTTATGAAACAAGGAAAGAAATTATTACTCCTGTCATTAATGGTATTTTCTTTAGCTGCCTTAAGTGCTTGCGGAACCGATAACAACGGAAACCAGAATGATATGGCACAGAATGGTACACAGAATGCCGGAAACGGTACTACCAACGGGACAGGAAATGGGACAAACAACAACGGAAATGATACTACTACCGGTCTCGGCGGAAATGAAACCGCAACAAACGATACTGGTATCACAAACAATGATTCTGTCAGCAACAATGCCGCCGGAGATAATCTGACAAACGGCAACATGACAGACAATAATCAGACCGGTAACGGGACTACCGGAGATGGTGTTGTAGGCGATGCAGTAAACGATGTAACAACCGGAGTCGAGGATGTTGTAGACGGTGCTGCAAATGGTGTGCGTGACATCGTAAATGGCGGAACAAACGCACGTTAGTTTTCCTCGAAACAGCTAATAAAGTCCGCAGCGTTTCCTTTCTGCGGACTTTCGTACATAAGCTGTTATTTGGATGCAATCACCTGCGACATATCATATAGTCCTGCCTCTTTCCCGGCAAGAAACTTAGCCGCTTGAATCGCCCCTTTTGCAAAAACTGCTCTGGAATAGGCTCTGTGAGAAAAGGTGATCACTTCATCCGGCCCTGCAAAAATAACATCGTGATCTCCAACAATCGTTCCTCCACGAACAGCGCTGATTCCAATTTCTTTACTTTCTCTTTTTTTTCGCACCTGACTTCTGTCGTAGACATATTCAAAGCTGTTGTCAAATTCTTCATTGATGGAATCTGCAAGTGCGATGGCGGTTCCACTTGGTGCATCTAACTTCTGGTTATGATGCTTCTCAATAATCTCAATATCAAAGCCTGCCGGAGCAAACACTGCTGCCGCATCCTTTAGAAGCTTCATTAACACATTCACACCCAAAGACATATTGGCCGAACGAAGAATTGCTACCTGCTTCGAAGCCTCCTCCAGCTTTGTAAGCTGATCCGGTGATAATCCGGTCGTACAGAAAACGCAGGGGATTTTCTTAGCCACACACCAGTCCAGTAAGGAATCGGCTACACCGGCATTGGAGAAATCAATAACCGCATCTGCCGCCTGTTCCACCTCATCAATCGAGGAATAGACCGGATAATCGTTCGTAATTCCCTGATAGGGATCTACGCCTGCCACAATATTAATCGCATCATCCTGCTTAATCAAATCCGTGATATAACGACCCATTCTGCCATTACATCCATGCATAATCACATTTACCATCGCACATCCGCTCCGTTTTCTCCATTATAGTAATCCATAGGTACGCATTGCCTGCTCCAGCTTCTGCGCATGTGCCTCTTCCATCTCGGTAAGCGGAAGACGTAAGCCACCTGCCTCAAAGCCTAACAGATTCACGGCCTTCTTCACCGGAATCGGATTTACCTCACAAAACAGTGCATCGATCAGTTCCACTGCCTCTAACTGCATTCTGCAGCTCTCTGCCACATCCCCGGTGAGATATTTTGCACAAATCTCATGTGTCTGACGTGGTGCAACATTCGATAACACCGAAATCACACCCTTGCCGCCCAGTGACATGAGCGGAACAATCTGGTCGTCATTGCCGGAATACAGATCAATACATCCATCCGCCAATGCCATGAGCTTGGCAACCTGCGAGATATTACCGCTTGCTTCTTTGATCGCCACAATATTTTCGACATCTCTTGCCAGTCTCACGACTGTCTCCGGAAGAAGATTGCAGCCGGTGCGACTCGGCACATTATAAAGAATGACCGGAATCTTAATCGCAGCCGCTGTCTGCTTAAAGTGCTCGTAGAGTCCGTTCTGTGTTGCCTTATTGTAATAAGGGGTCACAAGCAAAACAGCATCCGCTCCGGATTTCTCCGCCTCTGTAGACAGATAGATTGCCGTCTCTGTACTGTTTGATCCGGTTCCTGCGATAACCGGAATTCTGTGGTTGACCGTCTTCACACAATGACTGATCACCTCAAGATGCTCCTCATGGGATAAGGTTGACGCCTCACCGGTTGTTCCGCATACAATGATCGCATCCGTTCCGTTCTCAATCTGAAATTCAATCAGCTTATCAAACGCCTCATAATTCACCGTTCCATCCTCATACATCGGTGTCACAATTGCCACTCCTGCTCCTGTAAAAATAGCCATATTCTCTCTCCTTTTTGTTTTGTTATGGCGCCATCCAACAAAAAAAGGCGACCACATATACGGGTCGCCTACAGTTCTCGTCTTCGATAGCTCCCCATCTTTCCTAAGATGACAGTCATAC
>CALZEZ010000258.1 GCA_945643825.1 uncultured Lachnospiraceae bacterium | reverse complement strand
GCATCCACCAGTTATTATGATCGATAAAGGTTCCTAAGAGAGTATACAAAAAGACCATCACGCACACCAGAAGTATTGCTGTTCTTTCCTTCTTGCAGAATTTGAATGCAAGATAAAAGCACAGATACAAAAACGGCATTGCAATAACATACCATGTATTAGGATTGGACAGTTGCAGACCAAACAGGTAATATAAAAACTGCGGAACGTCCATCTTTTCTTTCAAAAGAACTCTGGCAATCAAAAAAATGATGCCGGTCGAATAATAAGCCAGAATCAGTGGGAAAATACGTCTTCCCACAAATCCTTTTAGATAATTTGGTTTTGTCTTATAGCTCTTATATACTCCGTATCCGGAACAGAACATAAAAATCCCCACAAAATAGTACCCAATCGGAACAAATATCTCCAATCCCGGAATAATGAGCTTGGGATGCAGCCACGAAGCACAGGTCTTCTGTCCTATATGATGAAACATGATGCAAAGAGCTGTAAAGCCCTGCAATGCCTTTGTCTGTGAAGGTGACATAAACTCATCATTCCACTTTTTAAAGCCGCAAAGCTTTGCCCCCCATAGCAGCACAAGCAAAAGAATCGGGTAATATATATACACTAATTTATCCATATTCTCTCCCCGGTGACTTATTTATTCAATACGTTTTTCAGTTCATCCATAAAGGTATTGATATCCTTAAACTCTCTATACACGGATGCAAATCGGATATATGCAACCTCCTCCAGATCCTTAAGCTTATTCATCACCAGCTCGCCAATCACTTCACTTGGAATCTCCTTTTCCTCCCGATTAAAAATTTCTGTCTCCACCTCATCAATTAGTTTATTAATCTGGTTCACGCTGATTGGTCTCTTATGACAAGCTCGCAATACTCCAGCCTCAATTTTTGCGCGATCATAGGGCTCTCTGTTATTGTCCTTTTTGATTACGATAAGTGGAATCGTTTCAATCTTTTCATAGGTTGTGAAACGTTTGTTACATTAATCACACACACGTCTTCTACGAATGGAATTATTTTCCTCTGCCGGCCTTGAATCAATTACACGTGTATTCTCGTGTCCGCAAAATGGGCATTTCATAGTGCCACCTCCGATAAGTATTCTAAAAAAAGTATATTCTTATTTACTTTTTATGTCAACATTTTATGTATACCAAACGTGTCACACTTTCACTGTTTTCAACGATTCTTACACTTGTTTCCCGCGATCTCTACCAGAATGATATCAGGTCCGATCTGCTTGATATCGCAATACGGAATTGTAAGCTCCTCCTCCGCTGTGAAAAAGCTGCACAACTTCCCTCCCTTTGAAACAAACAATTTACAGATCTGTCCCTTACATTCATCCATCTCAAAATCAACAACATGCCCCAATTTCTTACAATCACAAATATTGATTACTTCTTTACAACGAAATTCAGAATATAGCATTTCCCCACCTCCACTTTTATCCTATGAAAAATCTGAAAAAAAATGAATAAATCCCCGCCTATGAGTCCATGCTAAGAGGGACATCAAAATATGCGAGGCATTATCATGGCAACCTATAAAGTTGAAATATGTGGTGTGAACACTGCAAAACTCCCTCTGCTAAAGACATCGGAAAAGGAAGAACTATTTGCAAAGATCGAGCAGGGCGATTCCCTTGCCAGAGAACAATATATCGAGGGCAACCTTCGTCTCGTCTTAAGTGTCATAAAGAGATTCTCCGCCTCCGGCGAAAACGTTGATGATCTCTTTCAGATTGGTTGCATAGGACTGATTAAGGCGATTGACAACTTTGATTCCTCCCTGCAGGTACGCTTTTCCACTTACGCCGTCCCGATGATCATTGGCGAGATACGCCGATTCCTTCGTGATTCCAGTCCGATACGTGTCTCGCGCTCTATCAAGGACACTGCGTACAAGGCAATCTATACAAAAGAAACTCTCACAAACAAGAATCAGAAGGAACCCACTCTGGAAGAGATATCCTCCGAAATATCCATCAGCAAGGAAGAAATCCTGTATGCCCTGGACGCCATCCAGAATCCTGTCAGCCTTTATGAACCCGTCTATACAGATGGCGGTGATACGCTTTATGTTATGGATCAGGTCAGCGACAAAAAGAACAAAGAAGAAAACTGGGTTGAACGCCTGTCGTTAAACGACGCGATGAAACGCCTTGGCAGTAGAGAACGGGAGATCATCGCTCTGCGCTTTTTTGAAGGAAAAACGCAGATGGAGGTGGCAAAAATGGTCGGAATAAGCCAGGCGCAGGTCAGTCGTCTGGAAAAAAACGCTCTGAAAACCATGAAAAACTATCTGGCAGACTAACATCTGCTAGGTTTCCCTCACAATCTCTCTCTTAAGCTGCTTCATTATCTTTTTCTCCAGTCTGGAAATATAGGACTGGGATATACCAATATACTCAGCCACCTCCTTCTGGGTCATCTCATGTCCGTCCAGAGTACCAAGACCAAACCGCAGCTTGATAATAAGCTGTTCTCTGGCTGAAAGCTTTGCAATCGCCTTTTTCAGAAGTCTTTGTTCCACCTGCATTTCAAGATCACGGTATATCACATCCTCATCTGTCCCAAGTATATCGGATAAGAGCAACTCATTTCCGTCCCAATCCACGTTGAGAGGTTCATCAATCGAAACCTCCAGCTTAGTCTTGGAATTTCGACGCAAATACATCAGTATCTCATTTTCAATACACCTTGACGCGTAGGTTGCCAGCTTAATATTTTTATCCGGATTATAGGTATTAATAGATTTGATAAGACCGATTGTTCCAATGGAGATCAGATCCTCCACTCCGACACCGGTGTTATCAAATTTTTTTGCAATATAGACTACCAGCCGAAGATTATGTTCAATCAATACTGCCCTTGCATCCTCCTTTTCTTCCGTCGACAAGCCTCGAATCATCTCATTTTCCCGCTCTGTCTCTAATGGTGCCGGAAGCACATCGCTTCCTCCTATGTAGAATATATTATCTCCATCCCTTTTTATTTCAGACCCGGTCTGCTTAATCAGATAAAATGGTAATCTATGTATTAAATCCATTCGACAAATCATAAACATTTCCCCTTTTCTACTTTCTCTCCGTTTTTAACTCCGGATGCAGAAGAATCTGGAACTTCTCCGATTCCGCAAAATTACGATGGCTAAATGCAACAATTGCATCTTGAATTGCAGTACATCTCCCATCTTCCACCTGCAGGCTATCGAATCTGGCCCCATAGAGCACTCCCTCATCCTTTCCAACTGTATG
>CALZEZ010000257.1 GCA_945643825.1 uncultured Lachnospiraceae bacterium | reverse complement strand
GAGTCACGGTACATTTTGCCGTGACTCTTTTTTATTTAGGAAAGCTTAGCAACACACACTTTTACTTTTCGCCATCCGCCGCACTACCAGATAGAGCAGATAGGACAGCAGTGTAAAAAACACAATTGCTACAAGCAGGATCACCTCGGTGCTTATGCTTGTGACAATACCCAGAACAACCGTGCCAAAGCAGAGTGCCAGGGTAAGAAGCATATTAGGCAGCAGATACAGGGCTACAGCCTTTCCCTGCTTGATCACCTCGATTTCATTCTGCCAGTGCAGATTGATAAATTTGAGTCCGCAGATCATGCCAAAGACGGTGGAGAAGGTACAAAGCATAACCTCCAGAATCATGCAGAGAAGCGCGATCAGGAAACCGGCACGTGCGCTGACGGCTAAGCAGATCGTTCCGAATATCCCGAACGGAATGGTCAGGCACAGATGAAAAAGCATCTTTCCTCTGCAGTCATCCATCGGATCGATCGGCAGACTCCTGATGATCCATACATGCTTTCCCTCGAAGGAAGGAGAGATGCAGGTGGTCGGTACCATACCGAGCAAAAAATAGAGAAGGAACGGAATTGCTGGAAGCAGCGCTTCGCTCGGGACTGGCGCACCTTTTAGCATCACCGCGATCAATGTTTCCATTTTCACAAACAGGGCGATTACGCCGATAAGGACCGTCATGATGACCCCGATCCCTGCGTTGACAACATACGTGGTAGATCCGGTGAAGCTCTTAAATTCCTTGAAGGCGATGGACCATGCAATTGATCTGACCTTCTGCTTTTGCATTTTATACGTCTTGTGAGCCGAGGAGGCGGTAAGACCGGAATGAATCTGCCTGTAGTATTTTGCTACGACAAGAAGAAACAACTCTAGAATAGATACCGACACGATGCTTAGCAGCAGAAAAGAAAGAACACCCGATGCCGAGAAGACAACACCCTTACAGAACCAGGAGATCGTGGGGATAAAGCGCTCGGTCTGCGTGAAGGCACCACCCATCTGGTTCAGAATGGTTTCCACCTGATTATCCTGAAAAATTTTCTCCATGATGAATTGCAGGAAAAAGCAGGGGAGAATCACGATAAACAATAGAATAATCTGTATAAGCTTTTTGTGGCGGAATCCGGCACCAATTCTGGCGATGAATACGCCGATTGCGGAAGCAATTACCGTTGGCAGCATTGGCAGCAGTAGGGTGAGAAACAGCCAGGCAAAGATCGTCCACACATGAAAGCCGCCGCCGACACAGTAACCGATGAGTGCAGCGAACGAAACGCCGAACAGGATCGGAAGGCTCTTAAGGTACATGTAGAGAAATCTGCCGGCAACAATTGTCCTGACGGAAAACGGCATGGCCATTAACATATCGTATTCGTTAAATTCAAACAGATACCCATTCGATTTTAACAACGTAAATAAGAAACTGATAAAAGTAATCAGAAAGGCGCACATGCTGGGAATCGAGTCCTTCATACCAAGTGCTCCCATGCCGATTGCGACAGCAGCGCTGTAGCCAATAATCATGAGGTATACGATTCCCATACCGACTGTATTTGCAATAATCTGGTTTTTCTGATGCTTGTCAGTGGAATGTTTTAGGATGTTTCGCCCGCTTGTCGATAGAAGCATGGTGCGAAGCAGGAGAGTTCGTTTGTTATTCATGGGACACAACCTCCAGAAATACCTCTTCGAGGGATTTATCCTTTGTCAGCTCTTCTATTGCTCCGGATGCTACTAGCTTTCCCTGCTTAATAATTGCAATTTTATTACAGAGCTTTTCTGCAACATCGAGAACGTGCGTTGAGAAGAAAACGGCAGAACCCTCCTCGCAGAGCTCCTTCATGATTTCCTTCAGTGTGAAGGCAGCCTTAGGGTCGAGACCCACAAAGGGCTCATCCAGGACGAGGAGCTTTGGTTTATGTATCAGGGCGCCGATGAGCGCGACCTTCTGCTTCATACCATGGGAATAGGAGGAAATCAGGTCGCCCAGGGCATCCGTGATCTCCAGACGATTCGCGTAATCTTTCATTCTCTCCTCACGGTCCTTCGCACTGATATGGAAGGCATCGGCTACAAAGTTCAGATACTGAATGCCGGTCAGATTTTCATAAAGATCCGGGTTGTCGGGAATATAAGCGGTGACCTCCTTGCAGGCGAGAGGCTCACTCTTTACAGAGTGTCCATCAATTGTGATTTCTCCCTCGGAAAAGTCCATAACCCCGACGACAGCGCGGATTGTGGAGCTCTTTCCTGCCCCGTTATGTCCGATGAAACCGAAAATATCGCCACTTTCTACGGTAAGGCTGATGTTGTCCACGGCTTTCTTGCCGTCCCCGTACGCTTTTGAGTAATTCTTTATCGTTAACATATTTTCGCTCTCCCTTTGTTAATGTTTTGTTACTATCATAGCACAAAAACACACTTTTTTCACAGTTTAAACAAAATTTTGAAACAGAATCTATCTAATATGAAGATAGTTGCAAACTGAATTGGAGCGCCGGGGCAACCGATTCGCTCCGGAATGGGGATATATATGGAATTTGAAGACAATTACGATGACGGCAGAGTGAAAAAGGTCAGAAGAAAACAATTCTGGATGAGAATCATTGTCGTGTTGTTATGCCTGGCGGCAATTGGCGGTGTAATCTATTACCGATACGCCAAGAGAAGTATGTCCGAGGAAGAAACACAGGATTTATCAATGAATGGGAGATACCCGGGAGCAGAGAACAGAGGAAATATTCTGACAGCGACCGGTACGACCGTAATCGGAATGGATGCCGAGGGACTGGAGCTTTCTGAACTGGATACCGATCTGGAGATCGAAGAGGTTTATCTGGCAGCTGGAGATGAAGTGCAGAAGGGTACTGCAATACTGAAGCTTACCGACGAGTCCTTGCAAAGCGCAAAGGATGAGCTTGCGTCAAATGTCACGACGGCCAAACTTGCCTACCGTACCGGAAAGATCGAGTATGAACAGAATGTGCTTACAGCGGAGTATGAGAGGCAGGGAAAAAAGCTGGCAGGTGAACAGGCGGAAATGGTTTTGCAGCATACCATGCAGGAGCTGACGGATAAACTGGAGGACGCAAAGACTGCTTACGAGGATGCTGTCTCAGAGGTAGAAGAATATCAGACAGCACTGTCAACGGATCAGTACAAAGCGGATGATGAGAACATCCAGAAAGGAGGTATGCCAGATGGAAAAGAACCGGCTGGAGAACGACCGAATGGAGATCGACCAGACCCCCCATATGATCAAAATG
>CALZEZ010000256.1 GCA_945643825.1 uncultured Lachnospiraceae bacterium | reverse complement strand
ATGGGGCAGGAGAGTATCGTACCTTCTTTCAAATCACTCTTCCTTTGTTAAAGCCGTCGCTCGCTGCTGTCGGCTTCATGATGGCAACTGCATACTGGAATGACTGGCAGAACGCACTGCTATATATCGCTTCGGATTCAAAGAAGCCGTTGCAGCTCCTGCTTGTAAACATCCAAAAGAGTATTGAGTTCCTGCTCAACAATTCTAACGTACCGGCTTCGGTTCGTGCGGCTATGGGAGGAACCATTCCTCAGTATTCTGCCACAATGGCGACCGTGCTTGTTGTTATCGGACCGATTATGGTTGTGTATCCGTTTTTCCAGAAATATTTTGTAAAGGGCTTGACAGTAGGATCTGTCAAAGGTTAATTAACTTGATATTCAGGATGTATCATATCGATACATCTTTGGAATATAATTAAAATTTTTAGGGAGGCTTTTGTATGAAGAACAAAGCAATGAAAAAAGTGCTGTCAACAATGTTGGTAGCAAGCATGTCAATGGCTATGTTAGCCGGTTGTGGTTCCAGTACCGATTCAGCTGCACCTGCTGCAAGCGATGCGAAGGAAGAGACAAAGACTGAGACCAAAGCAGATGATACTGCAGCAGCAACAGAGAGTGCCGATGGAGCTGTAACCATCAATGTTACAAGAGCAACATTCAATCTTGCTACTCCGGATTCTGATCAGGTTAAGAAGGTTGAGGATGCTATCAACGCTTACATTGCAGACAAGATTAATGTTCAGATTAAATTGACCGATATTGGCTCCGGTGAGTATCAGGAGAAGGCAAATCTTGCTCTTGCTAACAATGAGATTAACCTGTTATGGACAGCTTCTTGGGAAGCAGTAATCGGTACCAACGATTTAGTTCCTATTAATGCAGTTTATGATCTGACGGATCTTCTGCCGGGAACTCCTCTTTATGATTCCATGGATGCCGGACAGTGGGAGGCAACCAAATACAATGGAAAGAATTACTTTATCCCTGTTTACAAGGACAACGTAGAAGGATACGATTTCATGTTCCGTAAGGAACTTGTAGACAAATACGGATGGGATATCAGTTCTGTAAAGAAACTTGCTGACCTTGAGCCGATGTTAGCAGATGCAAAGGCAGAAGGATTAAAATATCCTTTCTTAACTCAGAAGACAGCCATGTTCTTTAGATGGTATCTCAATGATTTTGATTTCTTTACCGGTGCTGCTGAATCTGATTGGGTAGCTGTTGACAGAGCTTCTAACAGTGTTGTTAACACAATTGCTACACCTCAGTACAAAGAGTTCGTAACCCTGATGGCTGAATGGGCAGAGGCTGGTTACATCTCCGAGGATGATGTTACTAAGACAACTACTGATACTACAACTCAGACTCAGGATTGGGGTATTTCATGGTGGACAGATATCCCGGTTAACGAGGAAGCAAATGCTCGTTACGGTCAGGATGTTGTGATGACACCTGCTACTGACAGATGGGCTCATTCTACCTCTGCTCTTGGTTCCTGTTACTGTGTAACTGCAAACAGCACTCCTGAGCAGGCACAGGCTTGTGTAGATTTCATGGGTCTTCTTTACACCGACAGCAAGTTAGCTGATATGTACACCTTCGGTATCGAGGGAGAGGATTTCACCTACGATGCAAATGGTCAGGTTGCTCAGACATCTGAGAAGTACAATCACTCCATGTGGGAGTCTGCTTCTGCAACAATCGTTACTCCTGTAGCTAACGAGCCTGCAAACAAAGCTGATCTCTATAAAGATTTTAATGGTGGTGCAAACACCTCTTGTGCAGCAGGTTTCCGTTTTGACAAGACTCCTGTAGACGCTCAGTTTACTGCTTGTAAGAATGTATTCGAAGAGTATGGTTTCCCGCTTGAGAATGGTGGTATCCCTGTATCTGAGATCGACAACGTACTTGAGCAGTATCAGATCGCACTTGATGAGGCTGGTTACCAGGATGTCCTTGCTGAGTTCCAGAAACAGTACGATGCTTGGAAATAAGACCAACATACTTTAGTGTATAAAGAATTCCCCCGAAGCAGATCGCTGCGGGGGATTTTTTTATGCTTATTTAAAAGTTGGTTGATAACATAAACAGAACATGCTGGATATATAAGGTAAAGAACTCCCGATTGGTTTTCATCTCATCGGTCAATTCAAAGAAGCAGTCCTTAGCGTTGTATTCCCTCTTGAAAAAAGGTTCAAAGAGGGTATCCCATTGCGGGAGATATAGGGAATACTTTCTCGTATAACAAGTGGAAGCAGTTGCAGCAATCCGATGCTCTTTATCAACAAAGGTGGCAATGGATTTGTGCAGTGCAACATCCTCCTGCGGCAAATAGTAATAATTTTTGTAATTAGAGTAGAAATATTTCATTTCTTCTTCAAAGATCGGCACTCTCAGAACACCTTCTGTCTTATTCCCTGAGAAAAAACAGGAATGTGCGGAATGACTGATTGGCTTTGGAAGCGGAGAGGTACACTTGAATTTGATATATAACTCAAGGTTTTTATTACCATTTAAATCCGTATAACAATTTGACTGAACCTTTTGTGGACGATGCGTATCATTAAATAAATCATAGACTGCCATAATCGGAAGTATTGATAACATTCCCTTCATATCATCAAAATTATGCTGTAACAGAAGTGTCATTGCTTTTTCTTCCGGATTATTTAGATAATCATGATAGACACTGATTAATTCACCACCATGATAAGGATCGATACGTTCTATTCCTAGGTAAAGCTCCAACGTCTTCTGTTTGCAGTTCGGCAAGCGAAGAATGGATTTATAGGGTGCAATTCTTCGATAAATATCAATACCCAGATGATTATCCAGTATGTAGGACATTTTATAAGAAGCAACCTTTTGCATTAAATAGGGCAGATCAAAGTTATTTCCATTAAAGTGGATAATATGTGTAAATTCCTTGGCAAGTTTAAAAAAAGAATGTAACAGCTCCGGTTCATCCTCTTTTTTTTCTGCAAAGAATTGTTCAATATACCAGGTATGATTCTTGTAATATGCAGTTCCGATCAGATATAGCATAGAGGAACGCGCAGTAAAGCCGGTTGTTTCAATATCTAAAAAAAGAATACTCTCTAATGGGGCAATTCTATCCAGCGGATAATCAATTTCAAAATCAGTAATGATGTTTCGAAAAATTCGCATAAAGCAGCTCCTTTCCTTTGATAGTACAACTATAACATATTTTCCTATTTGCAAGTAGTCCTTGTTGAATAATTTGACGAAAAATACTATAATAAAAAAGATGATAAT
>CALZEZ010000255.1 GCA_945643825.1 uncultured Lachnospiraceae bacterium | reverse complement strand
GTCAGGCTGGCAACAGAGGTTATTATCGGTAAAAAGATCAGAGATTTGGGCTTTGAGCCGGGACTGCAGCCGGAGGCAGATTACGTGGCAGTGAAGCTGCCGGTGTTCTCCTTTGAAAAGATCCGGGGAGCAGAGATCAGCTTAGGACCCGAGATGAAATCGACAGGAGAATGTCTTGGCCTTGCAACGACCTTCAATGAGGCTCTCTATAAAGCCTTTCTGGGAGCCGGCGTCAATCTGCCGAAATATAAGCAGATGATTATTACAGTCAAGGATGCCGATAAGGGAGAGGCAATTGAGATAGGACGACGTTTTGAAAAATTGGGCTATACGATCTATGCGACGAGAAGTACGGCAGCGGCATTAAATGAGGCTGGAGTAAAAGCGAGAAAAGTCAACAAAATCTCACAGGAATCGCCGACAGTTATGGATTTGATTCTCGGACATAAGATTGATCTGGTAATCGATACACCTACGCAGGGACGCGATAAATCCAGAGATGGCTTCTTAATCCGCCGCACGGCCATTGAGACAGGCGTAAACTGTATCACGGCAATGGACACGGCAAGAGCGCTGGTAACCAGTCTGGAGAATGCAGGAGATCAGAATAAGATGTCATTGATTGACGTGGCAACGATAGCCAGACGTGGGCAACAGTAGCAGAACATTTGAAATGGCGATTTCTCCGACGCAAACGTCTGCGGAATGGGATTAGTATGAATAACGCAAATCGAGTGAATTATCAGAAAGAGCTGGATAAAATACTGCTGCGGCTTGGGCAGGCAGGCTCTGCGCCCTCACTTCTGCTGCATAGCTGCTGTGCTCCGTGTAGCAGCTATGTGCTGCAGTATCTTCGTGTACATTTTCATATCACCGTCTTTTATTATAATCCGAATATTTCGCCGGACGAAGAATACAGGAAGCGTGTGGAGGAACAGAAGCGCCTGATTGCAGTCTATAATGAACAGCTTACGCATGGTGCACCCGGGTATCCGATTGATGTAATAGAGGGAGACTATGATACGGAGGCTTTCTATTCCTTTGCAAGAAATCTTCGGGAAGAACCAGAGGGGGGCAGCAGATGCTTCCGCTGCTATGAGCTTCGACTGCGAAGGACGGCGAGGCTGGCGCAGGAGAGAGCGTTTGAGTATTTTGCCACGACGCTTACAATCAGCCCTTTAAAAAATGCAGAAAAGCTGAATGAGATCGGAGAGGTGCTTGCCAAAGAATATGGTGTTTTATGGCTGCCCTCTGATTTTAAGAAGAAGGATGGCTACAAACAGTCGATTGAGCTTTCTAAGGAGTATGGATTGTATCGGCAGAACTATTGTGGATGTGTTTATTCCAGACAGGAGAGGGAAGAATGAAGAAAATATTGGACTTGATCACAGAGGAGATGCAGGCTGCTTTTGAGGCGGCGGGATATGCAAAGGAGCTTGGGAGGGTAACGCTTTCCAATCGCCCTGATCTGTGTGAATATCAGTGTAATGGTGCAATGGCAGGGGCAAAACAGTACCACAAGGCACCAATTATGATTGCGAATGAGGTTGCCGCGCATTGTGCAGACAGTCGTGTCTTTTCACAGGTTACTTCGGTGGCTCCCGGATTTTTGAATTGTATTGTACGGCCGGAATTTGTTGCCGATTATGTAAGACAGATGAAGGAATCAGATAAGTTCGGACTGGAGATGCCTGAGAAGAGTGAGAAGATTATTATTGATTATGGTGGACCCAACGTAGCGAAACCTCTTCATGTTGGACATCTGCGCTCTGCTGTCATCGGTGAAAGTGTGAAGAGAATAGCTCGTTTCTGTGGCAATGAGGTTATTGGAGACATTCATCTTGGTGACTGGGGCTTGCAGATGGGACTGGTCATCACGGAATTACAGGAGCGTCAGCCGGACTTGGTTTATTTTGATCCGGATTATGCCGGGGAATACCCGAAGGAAGCACCGTTTACCGTTTCAGAGCTTGAGGAGATATATCCTACGGCAAGCGGAAAATCGAAGGAGGATCCGACATACAAAGAGAAAGCCATGCAGGCAACCTTTAAGCTGCAAAGCGGTGTACCTGGATATCGGGCACTGTGGCAGCATATCATCAATGTTTCAGTGGCTGATTTGAAGAAAAACTATGAGAGACTTCATGTGGATTTTGACCTCTGGAATGGAGAGAGCTCTGTGCATGATGAAATCCCGCAGATGGTACAGGAGATGAAGGACGGAGGGTATGCCCATGAGAGTGAGGGAGCTCTTGTGGTGGATGTAAAAGAGGAGACAGATACCAAAGAAATTCCGCCCTGTATGATTCTTAAATCCGACGGAGCATCATTGTATAATACAACGGATTTGGCGACTATCCGTATGCGGATGCGCGAAGAAAAACCTGATCGGATTATCTATGTTGTAGATAAAAGACAGGAGCTGTATTTTACACAGGTATTTCGTTGCGCGAGAAAGACAGGACTTGTGAACGAGGATACCAGGCTGCAGTTCTTGGGCTTCGGCACAATGAACGGCAAGGATGGAAAGCCATTTAAAACACGTCAGGGTGGAGTCATGCGTCTTGAGAGTCTCTTAAATGAGATTGAAGAGGAGATGTATGCTAAGATTTGTGAAAGCGGCTCCATGGAAGGTGATCTGGCGCGTGAAACAGCAGAGCAGGTTGCTCTTTCTGCTGTAAAATATGGGGATCTCTCCAATCAGGCTTCCAAGGATTACATTTTTGATATCGAGCGCTTTACTTCCTTTGAAGGTGATACCGGACCATACCTTCTTTACACAATTGTTCGTATGAAGTCCATTTTGAACAAATACAAAGAGCAGGGTGGAAATCCTGACAGCGTTACCTTGTCGGCACCGGTAAGCCAGTCGGAGAAGGAGCTTATGATGGAGCTTGCCAAATTTAATGCCATGATGCAGGCGGCAAATGAAGAAACAGCACCTCATAAGGTTTGTGCATATCTGTATGATCTGGCGAATGCCTTGAATCATTTCTATCATGAGACGAAGATTCTCACAGAGCAGGACGCTGAAAAGCAGGCATCGTGGATAGCTCTGTTAGTGATAACAAGAGACGTCATGGAAACCTGCATTGATCTGCTTGGTTTTTCGGCTCCGGAGAGAATGTAAACGGAATGACTAGGAAGAAACATGAAGAATAAGGTACACAAAATAAGGTCGGGCTACCAAGGTAACCCGACCTTGCTTTAGCTCTTGAGTATCTGTTCTGATAAAACTGCCCTACATATATCACCGAAAAGAGGAGCTGAATGCGAAAAAGAAGAAGT
>CALZEZ010000254.1 GCA_945643825.1 uncultured Lachnospiraceae bacterium | reverse complement strand
ACCATTCTTTTGTTTACGACAATCTTTCGTATATCATTAAATGTGTCATCCACCAGGCTGATTCTTACGACCGGCAATCCCGGTAATGTTGTCAGTACGTTCGGACAATATATGGGTGGTGGAGATCTGATTGTTGGAGCAATCGTATTCATTATTCTGCTGCTCATTCAGTTTATGGTCATCAACAAAGGTTCGGAACGAGTTGCAGAGGTAACGGCACGATTCACATTGGATGCTATGCCCGGTAAACAGATGGCAATTGATGCAGACCTGAATACGGGGGCAATTGATGATGCGGAAGCAAAGCGAAGACGTGATAAGATTCAGGAAGAGGCCAATTTCTTCGGTTCCATGGATGGTGCTGTAAAGTATGTCAAGGGAGATGCAGTTGCGGGACTGATCATAACCTTTGTCAATCTGATTGGCGGAATCATGATGGGAGTGATGCGTCAGGGACTGGAAATGAGCGCAGCACTTAATACTTACTCGGTTCTTACAATCGGTGATGGTCTAGTCAGTGCAATTCCATCATTGTTGATTTCTCTTTCCACCGGTATTCTTGTGACAAAGGGAAGCAAGGATGCGGATTTCGGCGAGGTGATGATTGGACAGCTCTTCGGAGTGCCGAAGGTTTTGTATCTTGTTGGTGCGGTTGTTGCAGCGTTAGGGATCGTTACACCGCTTAATCCGGTTATTTTTGTCACGCTCGGAGCTGCTTTTATTGTCTGCGCAAGGATTATGCAGGGTACGATTGAGACGGCAAGAATAGAGAATCAGGTGGAGCAGGAGGAAGCTCGTGCTGAGGAAATCAGACAACCGGAAAATATAACGAGTCTTCTTCAGGTGGATCCCATCGAATTGGAGTTTGGTTACGGAATTATTCCGCTTGCAGATGTGAATCAGGGCGGAGATCTGCTGGATCGTGTGGTAATGATCCGTAGGCAGGTTGCGCTGGAGCTTGGAACCGTTGTTCCGATCATACGTCTGCGCGACAATATCCAGCTTAATCCGAATCAGTATATCATTAAGATTAAGGGAATTCAGGTAAGTGAGGGTGAAATCTTATTTGATCATTATATGGCAATGAATCCCGGCTATGTCGAGGAAGAGATCACAGGTATTCCTACCTTTGAGCCCTCTTTCCATCTGCCGGCCATCTGGATTACTGAGGGGCAGAGAGAGCGTGCGGAGAGCCTCGGCTACACGGTGGTGGATCCCCCTTCCATCATTGCTACTCATTTGACGGAGATTATCAGAGAGCACATTGACGAACTGCTTTCCAGACAGGATGTTCAGAATCTGGTCAACAATCTGAAGGAATCCAATCCTTCGCTTGTCGACGAGCTTATCCCGAAGCTGCTTGGACTTGGTGAAATCCAGAAGGTTCTGCAGAATCTTCTGAGGGAGGGAATCTCAATCAGGGATCTCCTTACCATTTTTGAGACGCTGGCAGATTACGCGCCGACCACACGCGATGTTGATATTCTCACGGAATATGTACGGCAGAGTCTGAAACGGGCGATTTCCAATAAATATTTTGTGCCGGGTGAAACAACAAGTGTTGTTACGTTGGATCCACAACTGGAAAAAGAGATTATGTCCAGTGTCAAGCATACCGAACAGGGTTCTTATCTCTCCCTGGATCCTGAACGAACAAAGTCTATTATTGAGTCAGTAGGGAAGGAATCACGCCGGATGGAGGAGGTTGGAAAGATTCCGATTGTGATTACCTCTCCGATTGTTCGTATGTACTTTAAAAAGCTGACCGAGGATTATTATAAGGATTTGATCGTAGTGTCCTACAACGAGATAGATTCCAACATTGAATTACAATCAGTGGGGATGGTGAGTGCGTAAATGATTATCAAAAAATATCAGGCAAAAACGGAATCAGAGGCGATTGAAAACGCAAAGAAGGAGCTTGGAGACGGTATCGTTGTCATGAATGTGAAGGCGGTTAAGCGAAAAGGATTGAAAAGATTCTTCATGCAGCCATTAGTGGAGGTGACGATAGCGTTAGAGGAGGAAACGGTTAGAAAGGCCGTTGTGACACCTCCGACGCCTCAGATACAGCAGCCGTCACAGCAACAAAAGGAAATGCCGCAGCCGGTTGAATCTGACAAGAAGGAGCATATTATTGAGGAGAGACTGGATAATCTGCAGAGTCTGTTAGAGAAACAGCTTCAGAAGCCGGAGAACGAGCCCAAGGAAAAGACAGAGGATAAGCCACAGGAAGAGCAAAACCCAAGTGAGCTGACACTGTTTTTAAAACTGTTGCACCAGACTATGGTTGACAATGAAGTAGAGGAAAAATACGCAAGGCAGATTATAGATGAGATTGAAAAAAGTGCGAAACCGGGTTATCCCTTTGATGTAGCACTAGCCAATACCTATCAGAAAATGATTCTGAAATTCGGGCAGGCAGAGTGTATCACACCTGCAACAAAGGGACCGAAGGTTGTATTTTTTATCGGACCTACCGGTGTGGGCAAGACGACGACAATCGCAAAGATCGCTTCGAAATTCTGTGTAGAAGAGAAGAAAAAGCTTGCGCTTCTTACCGCGGATACTTACCGGATTGCTGCGGCAGAGCAGCTTCGCACGTATGCAAATATTCTGGAGGTGCCATTCCGGATTGTCTATTCTGCGGAGGAGGTTTGCTCTTTCCTAAAGGATTTTCAGGACTATGATTATGTTCTTGTGGATACGGCCGGACACTCTTATCAGAATGAAGAGCAGAGAGAAAATATGAATCAGTTCATTGCTTCGTTGGATGACAGGTATGAGAGGGAAGTATATCTTGTTCTGTCTGCGACGACGAAGTACCGTGATCTTCGAAATATTACGGATGCATATCAATCCGTCTCCAAGTATAAGCTCATATTTACCAAATTGGATGAAACCTCTGCATTGGGGAATCTGTATAATATAAAGATGGATACAGGAGCTGCTCTTTCGTATGTGACATGTGGACAGAATGTTCCGGATGATATTGAGGTGTTCAGCCCGCAGAAAACGGTGAAGCTGTTGTTAGGTGGAAAGGCATAGAAAAATATGGATCAGGCACAGAGCTTACGCAATATAATTAAGGCTGGAAATCAGACGCCCAGACCACTTGCACGTGTGATAACGGTGACGAGCGGAAAGGGTGGAGTGGGTAAATCAAACACATCCATTAATCTGGCAATTCAGTTAAAGAAAATGGGTTATAAGGTAATAATTCTTGATGCAGATTTTGGTCTGGCAAATATAGAGATTATGTTTGGTACGATTCCCAAGTACAATTTGTGCGATT
>CALZEZ010000253.1 GCA_945643825.1 uncultured Lachnospiraceae bacterium | reverse complement strand
CCTCAAGGTTGTAGTTGTGGTAGGCTCCATTCTGGTGATTTACCGGGGGGCAACCACGGCCTATGACTATGGGTATCGTCTCTTTACCGAACCACCGGTCTCAGAAGGAACCGGCAGAGAGGTGACGGTTTCAATCACGAGTGGTAAAAAGGCAAAAGAGGTAGGAGAGCTGCTTGAGTCCAAGGGATTAATCCGGGATGCAAAATTGTTCTATATGCAGGAGCTGTTCTCGGACTACCATGGGAAGATTAAGCCGGGTATTTATACGTTGAATTCCTCCATGACGGCAGAGGAAATCCTCGAGGTGATCTGCCCGCCGGAGGCAGAGGAAGAGAGTGAAGAGGAAAAGAAATGATTGTTGATGAGAGAATGACGACCTTCATCAATTCGTTAGATTCCGGCAATACGCCCTTTTTGGACGAGCTTGAACGGGAAGCACTTAAGACCAATGTGCCGATTATCCGCACGGATATGCAGAGCCTTCTTAAGCTCCTGCTTGCAATCAGCAGACCGATGCATATCTTAGAGGTGGGATGTGCCATTGGTTTTTCTGCGCTTCTTATGAGTACCTATGCACCGGAGGGCTGTCATATCACTACGATTGAGAATTACGAGAAGCGTATTCCGATTGCCAGGGCAAACATTAAGAGAGCGGGGAAGGAAGAGGATATCACGCTTATTGAGGGAGATGCGCAGGAGGTTCTTCCGACACTGACGCAGTCCTATGATTTTATTTTTATGGATGCGGCGAAGGGACAGTATCTGAATTTTCTGCCGGAGGTGCTCAGGCTTCTTAAGCCGGGGGGCCTGCTTGTGTCAGACAATGTCCTGCAGGATGGGGATATTATTGAGTCAAGATATGCCGTGACCAGAAGGAACCGGACGATTCATAGTCGCATGCGCGACTATCTGTATGAACTGAAGCATAACCCGCAGCTTACGACGGCAATCCTGCCGGTCGGGGACGGCGTTGCGGTATGCACCAAAAACACTGAGGTATCGATATGACAAGAAAACCGGAATTATTGATTCCCGCAAGCAGCCTGGAGGTGTTAAAGACAGCTGTGCTCTTTGGCGCAGATGCTGTTTATATCGGAGGCGAAGCCTTCGGACTTCGCGCAAAGGCCAAGAATTTCTCACCGCAGGAGATGAAGGAGGGAATCGAATTTGCACATGCACATGGGGTGCATGTCCATGTGACCGCCAATATTCTTGCTCACAACGAAGATCTGGAAGGAGCCCGAGCTTATTTTAAAGAGCTGAAGGAGCTTAAGCCTGACGCACTTATTATAGCCGACCCGGGAATGTTCACACTGGCAAAAGAGATCTGCCCCGAGATTGACATTCACGTGTCTACGCAGGCGAACAACACAAATTACATGACGTATCTGTTCTGGCACAAGCTCGGTGCAAAACGCGTTGTAGCAGCAAGAGAGCTTTCCCTTCAGGAGATTGCCGAGATTAAGAGCAGAATCCCACAGGAGCTGGAAATGGAATGCTTCATTCATGGAGCGATGTGTATCTCCTATTCGGGAAGGTGTCTTCTGAGTAATTACTTTACCGGGCGAGACGCAAATCAGGGTGCCTGTACCCATCCGTGCCGTTGGAAATATGCGGTTGTCGAGGAAAGCCGCCCCGGCGAATATATGCCGGTTTATGAGAATGAACGAGGCACCTATCTTTTCAATTCCAAGGATCTGTGTATGATTGAACACATTCCTGAGATGGTTCAGGCGGGCATTGACAGCTTTAAAATTGAGGGACGCATGAAGACGGCGCTCTATGTGGCGACGGTTGCCAGAACCTACCGCAAGGCAATTGACGATTATCTCGAATCCGAGGAGAAATACCTTGAGAATCTGCCGTGGTATCGCGATGAGATTTCCAAATGCACCTACCGGCAGTTCACAACAGGCTTTTACTTTGGCAAGCCGTCGGAGGAAACGCAGATTTATGATAACAACACATATGTAAATGACTATATTTATCTTGGTATTGTCGAGGACATAGACGAGGGGGGCGCCGCCTGCATCACACAGCGCAACAAGTTTTGTGTTGGGGATTCTATTGAGATTATGAAGCCGGACGGACGAAACGAGGCGGTGACAGTTCTTGGAATGACGACGGAGGATGGTGAGTCGGTGGAAAGTGCGCCGCACCCGCAGCAGAAGCTGCACGTCAAGCTTTCGCAGACCCCAGATCGGTATGATCTTCTCCGCGTGGAAAATAGGCATTGACCCGGACTGCATATTTGTATACAATAACAACAGTCGGTGCGAGAGAAGAACGGTCGCGATGCAAAATTGACAAATTTGAAATTAGGGATTGCAATTTTGCAAAAAGTACGTTATCTTATAAAAAAGTAAAACCATTGAACGAAGATGTTCCGACTTTTGTTGGGGCATCTTTTTGTTTTTTGGTCGTAAATATCAGTTACGAAAGGAAATGATGGAAAATGAGTAATGTGGAAGAAATCTTTGCGAAAAACGTATTTACTTTGAGTACCATGCAGACACGTCTGCCGAAGAATGCGTACAAAGAAGTGAGAAAGGTCATGGATCAGGGCGGAGAGCTTTCCATGGCAACTGCCAATGTTGTAGCGAAAGCAATGAAAGACTGGGCAGAGGAGAATGGTGCAACCCATTATACTCATTGGTTCCAGCCACTGACAGGTATCACCGCTGAGAAGCATGATTCCTTTGTTTCCCATCCCGACGAGGATGGACGTATGCTGACAGAGTTTTCCGGAAAGGAACTCATCAAGGGTGAGCCGGATGCTTCTTCATTCCCCTCCGGCGGACTTCGCGCTACCTTTGAGGCAAGAGGCTATACCGCATGGGATATCACCTCACCGGCATTTATCAAGGAGTCCGGCTGCGGCAAGATCCTCTGCATTCCGACCGCTTTCTGCTCCTATAAAGGAGAGGCTCTTGATAAGAAGACCCCGCTTCTTCGCTCTATGGAGGTGCTCAGTGAGCAGGCACTTCGTATTGTCCGTCTGTTTGGCAACACAACCGCAACCAAGGTAGTTGCATCGGTTGGTCCGGAACAGGAATACTTCCTTGTTGATAAAGCAAATTATGAGAAACGTTTAGATTTGATCTATGCCGGCAGAACACTGTTTGGCGCTCCCGCTCCGAAGGGACAGGAGATGGAGGATCATTACTTTGGTGTCATCAAAGAGCGTGTCGGCGCTTACATGAAGGACTTAAATGAAGAGCTTTGGAAGCTCGGCGTGACTGCAAAGACACAGCACAACGAGGTGGCTCCGGCACAGCATGAGTGCGCGCCCATTTATACCGCC
>CALZEZ010000252.1 GCA_945643825.1 uncultured Lachnospiraceae bacterium | reverse complement strand
TAACAGCATCTGCAACATTACTTTTTCCACTTCCATTTGGTCCCACAATTGCTGTAATACCATTATGAAACTGAAAAACCATCTTATTGGCAAAGGACTTAAATCCTTGTATTTCAATGCTTTTTAAATACATATTTCACCTGCTGTTCTTCTATCTTTTTTCATTCCTGAGTTCTAAAATAGCCTGGTATGCTGCCTGCTGCTGTGCTGCCTTCTTGTTATGACCAACTCCCGTGCCACACACCTTATCGTTAATACAAACCACAACCTCAAATTCCTTATCATGTTCAGGACCTCTCTCTGCAATAAGCTTGTAGGTAAGGCTTGCATTGTTCATTGTCTGAACCATTTCCTGAAGAACTGTTTTGCTATCGTAAAAGAGTTGTTTATCTTCTATATCTGATAATATCACGCGATGAATCAAATCCCCCGCCTTTTCAAATCCTCCATCCAGATAGACGGCGCCAATAATCGCCTCCATGACATCTGAAATGATTGAATCGCGACTTCGTCCACCGGTAATCTCCTCTCCCTTGCCAAGAAGGATATACTTCTCGAGTCCTATCTGTCTTGCACAATAGGCCAAAGCCGGCTCACAAACCATGGATGCTCTGGTCTTGGTCAGCTGTCCTTCCGGAAGCGAGGGGTTGCCCCGAAACAGAAATTCACTAGACACCAGCTCCAACACCGCATCACCCAGGAATTCTAAGCGCTCATAGTCCTCAATTTTATTTATCTTTCGTTCATTTGCGTAAGAACTGTGTGTTATCGCCTGTAGCAATAACCCGGAATCATGAAAGGAATATCTTATCCGCTCTTCCAATTCAATCAGAAGCTCTTTCTCCTGCATCACTTTACTTCACTCCTTATACCTTTTACTTAGAAAGCCCTTGAAACGGAAGAATTCCTGTCCCAAGGGCTTTTGCACTAGTTTATGGCACTTTTAATCAGTTCAACCGCTTCTTCCACGGTAGAAATCTTCTCGGCCTTCTCTGCGGGAATTTCGATATCAAATTCTTCCTCGATTCCCATGATAATCTGGAATACATCCAAAGAATCCGCACCCAAATCATCCATAAAGGTTGTCTCCATGGAAATCTCGTCCGGGTCAACGTTCAATACTTCCACAATCACTTTCTTTAACTTTTCAAATTCCATTTTAATCCTCCTGATTTATCTTCTCTTTTATTTTATCGTTTATTCTCTGCTCACTAAAAGTGATACACTGTAAGATTGAATTCTTAATCTCTCCGGCCTTGGAGCTTCCATGTGTTTTCACAACCAATCCGTTTAATCCCAGAAGAGGTGCTCCGCCATAAGCCTCTAAGTCAAAATCCTTCAACACTTTTTTTAATGAAGGCTTTACAAGCAATGCTCCAAGCTTACTGCGAAGACTCGTCATCATACCGCCTTTGATCTTCTTAAGCAACGCATTGGCCGTACCTTCATACACCTTCAGAATCATATTGCCTGCAAATGCCTCACACACAATGACATCCACATCACCATTTGGAATATCGCGCGCCTCAACATTTCCGACAAAATAAATGTCAGGACAATTCTTCAAAAGGTGATATGCTTCCTTAACTAACGCATTTCCCTTATCTTCCTCCACGCCGATATTGGCAAGTGCCACCTTGGGATTCTTAACTCCGACCACATTCTCCATATAAATGGAACCCATCTTCGCAAATTGAACCAGATGCGACGCTCTTGCATCCACGTTTGCTCCGCAGTCAATCAAAAGAGAACATCCTTTGAGAGTAGGAATAAGCGGGGCAAGCGGAGGTCTCTCCACACCCTTGATACGCCCAACAATCACTTGTCCCCCGACTAAGGTTGCTCCTGTACTTCCGGCTGAAACATAGGCATCGCATTCCCCATTTTTGACAAGCATCATTGCCTTTACAATAGAAGAATCCTTCTTCCTGCGAATAGCATTAACCGGTGGCTCCGCTGTTTCAATAACCTCTGTCGCATTAACCACTTCAATCTGCTCCACAGGGTACTCATATTTGGAGAGCTCATTGCGCACCGGTTCTTCCTGTCCAACCAGAAAAACCTTCACCTTCTGACTCTCTTTTACCGCCTCAACTGCACCCTTAACAATCTCGCCGGGAGCATTGTCACCGCCCATTGCATCGACCGCTACCTTAATATAGTCTGCCATGACACCTTCTCCATTTCTAAAATACCTCTTATTACTATACTAAACACTCATACAAAAATCAATAACCAGCACCCACAAAATTCCATGTTTAGATAATCCCACAAAAAAACCCCTCCGATTCAATCGGAAGGGCTTCTCTTCACTGTATTAGTCTACAGCAATGATCTCTCTCTTATTGTAAGAGCCACATTTCTTGCAAACTCTGTGAGGCATGGTAAGAGCACCACATTTGCTGCACTTCACTAATGTAGGAGCAGTCATTTTCCAGTTTGCTCTTCTCATATCTCTTCTACCTCTGGAAGATTTATTCTTCGGACAAATAGACATCGCGTTACACCTCCTTATTTCCATAGAAAATATCTTTAATCGCTGCCAGGCGCGGATCCGGTACAAATCCGTCGCATTTGCACTCCCCCGCATTCAGGTCCTTACCACACTGTCTGCAGATACCCTTGCAATCAGCCTTACAAAGAACCTTTGTCGGCAGATTCACTGTGATCTCTGTGTTAACCAGTTGCTCCACATTAAGCTCATATCCATCCACAAACGAATCATCATCATCGGGATCGGGTTGGGCTACATCCGGTGCCATAACTTCCTGATCAAAATCCAAATGGATAATCTGATCTACCTGCTTCAAACAACGATCACAGTTCATACCAAGTGTAACTTCAGCCTGCCCCTGCACTCGCGCCTTTCCAACACCAACATTGGAGAGAACTAATGCAACCGGGGATTTGTCTGTCAGCTTGTATTCACCATACTTGCAGGAAAAATGATCCATCTCAATCGGAACGGAAATTCTCTCAACCTTTCCAGCAACCGTAAAAGCATCTGTTAAGTTCACGTACATAGCCTGCTCCTAACAAAATCTATAAAGGTTTTGTCTGCACACAACGATTAATTATAACGAGACAGGTATCTTTTGTCAACCACTTTTTATATCAGAGCAGCTGTTTCCCTTGCAATTGCCAGTTCCTCATTCGTCGGAATCACTAATACCCTGGTCTTGGAATCTTCCGTAGAAATTACGAGATCCTCGCCACGTTTCTTGTTAAGATCCTGATCAAGAGCAATTCCAAGATATTCCAGATAGCCACAGACAAGATTACGCACTAATGGGCTATTCTCACCC
>CALZEZ010000251.1 GCA_945643825.1 uncultured Lachnospiraceae bacterium | reverse complement strand
CTTAAAAAAGATACGAATTGTCGAACGACAGTATGAATTATTGCTGTACCAGGTTCTTTCTCCCTCTGTCTCGTCGAAATCTGCAAAGGAGAACAATACGGATTCTTCCAAATCCTTTGATAAATGATCTTTTAAAGAACTCATTAGCGTCCTCCTTTCCTTGCACTTAAGCTGATACGTGGATCTAATACAGTCATCAGGATGTCCCCAAGCAGAAGCCCTATGATACCTACCGTTGCATACAACAGAACAATTGCCTGTACCATGTTGTTGTCATTTCCTTTGATTACAGTCACAAGCAGCCCCCCCATTCCCGGAATGCTGTAAAGGGATTCTACATAAATGGAACCAATCACGGTATTGAGAAAGGACGAAGGAAGATACTGAACCATCGGCACAAACGCATTTCGGAAGATATGTCCAAAGAAAATCTTACCTTCAGGAACACCCTTTGCCTGTGCCAGACGCACATAATCCTTATTACTCTCATCTACCATATATCGGCGAAGCCACATGCCATAGTAGGCAATATTGCCAAGCGACATGGAGAAAACCGGTAAAATCCAGCTTCTTGGATTCGACGCATCAAACAGTAGCGGAATATTTAGCAAAGTGGTGCCGTACATCTGGATAAACAGATAATAAACTGCTGCGGGTACCGCCTGAATAAACACGATAAACAGCGTTCCGAATTTATCAAAGAACCGTCCTTTATATCTTGCCATCAGCGTTCCAAGCGGGATTCCCAGACAGAGAGAAACCAGGATGGACAGGCAGCCAAGCTTAATGGATATCGGAAGCTTATCACGAAGCACCTCAGTTACGGGTACGTTCGCACGGTACTTCGTCGATACGCCCAGATCTCCCTGAAATAGATTCTTGAAGAAGCGCCCAAGCTGTACCGGAACAGGGTCCAAAAGTCCCAGCTCCTTTAAACCGGACTGAATCTGTGCATCCGTCAGTTTATCAAAGTTTGTAAAATACCCTTCAATTGGCATCAGACGCATCAGACAGAACACGATACTGATAACAAGCACCAGTGTGATCATGGATCTGCCAATACGTTTTGCTAAATACTTCGCCATTTTTCTTTCTCCTACAAATGGTTATTTTATAGCCGAAAAACAGGCAGGACAGAATGCCCTGCCTGTCTGTTCTTCTATATCTTTATCACATTATTCGTGCTCTGCTGCAGATGCCTTGAACTCATCCATTGACAAAGCATGGTCTAACAGGTGCTGACCTTTATAGCGAAGTGTGGATACACCAAACGGTGCATACTGACCTTCCCAAGGATTCAGTCTGCTCACAACAAAATCAGATACACTTACTCCGTAAGGGATTACAAGTGCATGCTCGATCAAGAAGCTCTCTGCCTTTGCAAATGCTGCATAACGAGCTGCCATATCATTGGTAATTGTTTTTGCAGCCTCTACTAAGGAGAAGTATTCCTTAACAGTATCCGCACTTGCAAGATTATCCTCGATTGCATAGGCAAGATATGCATATCTCATACCACGATTGTAGGTTCCATCATCATTTGCTGCCTGATAGAACGGATCGGTGTAGGTCTCAGGATCTGCATAATCTGCGCCCCAGTTACAAAGTAAGAACATATAGTCACTGGAACGGCGAACACTGGATAAGAAATTCTCAGAAGGACCTGCTTCTACAATAACATCAATATAATCCGTACCGAGTACGCTCTCGAGCTGCTGCTCTAATACGATACACTGATCCTCCCAGTTGGTGGTGTTCGGATTGTAACGCACTAACATCTTAACCGGGAAGGTTGCACCCTGCGCACTGAGCTCTTCCATTGCCTTTTCCTTATAGGAAAGTGCTGCTGCCTCGTCATAGAAATCCTTGGACATGATATCTGCAAATGCAGATTCGCTTGTATATTCCTTCTTGCTGTCTGCATCGATTGCAAATCCGGTAGGTGTGATTGTATTCTGGATATAATCCTGCGGGTCTGCATAATCACCGGTGGTCACATATACGGTAGCTTCACGGTTGACAGCACTCATAATGGACTGACGGAAATTCTCGTTGTTTACGGCAAGCTCCCAGTTCCACGGCTCATACTGCTCATCCATGCTGTAGCCGGTCATACCATCGCGGTAGAAATCCTCATTCAACGCTTTTACATTGAAGTTAAAGCAGTAGAAGTAAGAATAGTCAATTTTCGGTCTCTCCATGCTGACCATGTTCTGGGTGGAAGCATCTGCAAGCCATGCATCCACAACATCAGCGCCTAAGGTCGTGTAGTCAATCTCACCACGCTTTGCCATCTCAGCACCGATGGTTTCTGCTTCTGCATTGTAGGTCTTCTGGATCTTATCTACATAGACATGCTCTGCGTCCCAGTTATTCTCATTCTTCGTGTATACCATCTCAACCTGCGGCTCATACTTGGAAATATAATAAGCACCACAGTAGTACATGGTATCAGCAGAGGTTGCAAAATTCGTGCCAAGCTCCTCTAACTGAGGTCCATAAGCCGGCATAAAGTACATGTAGGTAAGGGTTGAAAGGAAATATGGACACTCACCAGCTAAGGTGTACTGTAAGGTTGTGTTATCTACAGCCTTTACACCAACCTCAGAGAAATCAATCGGAGAATATCCCTCCTCGCCAGCAAGACCATTATAGTACTCTTCCGCATTTGCAATCAAGCCAAACAAACCACTGACGGTAGAGCTTCCGTTATCCGGTGTCAGCACATACTTCATAGCATCAACGAAATCCTGCGCAGTTACATCCGCAACAACAGTTCCGTTTGCGTCAATCCATTTCTGATTCTCTCTCAGATGAAATGTCCATGTAAGAGTTGCCTCATCGTAGCTCCAGTCTGTAGCAAGGCTTGGCTGAATCTCGCCGAAATTGTTGTACTCAACAAGGGTATCAATAACATTAGCGCCAACGCTCTGCTCATTCTCATTACTTGTGATCAGGTAATTTAAGCTGGTCACTTCTCCGGAATACAGGACGCGATATACATTCTCTGCTCCTGCCTCCCCAGCTGCCTCTGCCCCTGCAGTATCTGTTGTTTCTGCAGTTGTAGCCTGATCCGCACTACCTGTTGCTTCCTGAGTTGTACTGCTGCCACAACCAGCCAGAGTGGCTGCAACAAGCGCTGTCGCAAGCAATACCGAAAGATATTTTCTCTTCATAAATTACTCCTCCTTTTGTTCTGCGATATCATTGTATACCATTATACTATCGCATTCTAAAAAGTACAAGGGAAAATTTATTTTAACATTTCCTTATATAGCTTCAGAACATTTCCATAGAAAATCTTCTC
>CALZEZ010000250.1 GCA_945643825.1 uncultured Lachnospiraceae bacterium | reverse complement strand
CTCCTTGCATCCATAGGAGTCCACATCGTACCGATATGCTTTGCTAAGTGCCTGCGCAGTCACCTTAAAGTCAACCCACTTGATCGTCTCTTTCTCCTCTTCGTTTATCTCATAAAGAGTGGCTCGCTTCTCCTGTTCTCCCTGCTTCACATGGTCCATTACCAGTGAATATACAATAATCAATAAGAATAGAACGAAGAGACAAATAACTTTCTTCATATTCCATCTGCTTTCCTGTTCTCTCACATCCATACTATGAGAAAACCTCCACAGGTATGCGAAGCATACAGCGGCGGATGCGTCAATCATAAAAAAAGCGGATGCCAGCGCATCCGCTTATGAGAATTTACAGGATCTTATACCTCAGGCTCGATTAATCCGTACGTGCCGCCCTTTCTCTTATACACGACATTGACCTCATCTGTATCAGCGTTACAGAATACAAAAAAGCTATGTCCCAACAGTTCCATCTGCACACATGCATCCTCCGGATACATTGGCTTGATGTCAAACTTCTTGGTACGAACGATCTTTACCTCCTCGTCCTCCTCCGGCTCCGCTTCCATAAAAGCGGTACTGAAGGATAACGCGCTCTGCTGCTTGTCCACAATCTTTGCTTTATATTTCTTGAGCTGACGCTCGATCACTTCCTCGACCAGGTCAATGGAAACATACATATCAGAGCTTGCCTGCTCTGAGCGGATGATCTTCCCCTTCATGGGAATTGTAACCTCGATCTTCTGGCTGTCCTTTTCCACGCTTAACATAACATGTACTTCTGTTTCGGGTGTAAAATATTTCTCGAGCTTGCCAATCTTATCCTGTACAGCGCTCTTCAATCCTTCTGTAATGTCGATGTTCTTGCCGTTAATAACAAACTTCATAGTCATCACCCTTTCCGGTTTTTATTGTGAGTTTATTCTAGCACGTTTTCTTCAATTTTTCAACAATTTCACATACTTTTTACATATTTTACAAATTCTACAAAGTCAAGTATTTTTCTTTATTTTCTTTTAAGAAAAAGTAAATTTATGAGATGTTCACAATTTTTCAGCGATAATTCAGCAAAATAAAATCGTGGATAATGTGGATAACTTCGTGTATAAATTAAAAAAGCCCAAAACTCAACTTTTCTAATGTGGATAACTTTTTTCGTCATTTTTCGTGTTTTGTGTAATATGTACAGAAAAAGATTTGTCAATGCTTTTTGTTAAAATCACAAAAAAAGCGCAAGCTATTGTAGCCTGCGCTCTTATGTTACCATATCTAGATATTAGAAGATTCGCCTAATGGCAAGTATCTGACGATATCCCGCATTTGAAACCTTGATTCCGGTCTTCTTAGTAGAAGCATGCACAATCTGACCATTACCGATATACAACGCCACATGTCCTGAATAACAGATGATATCACCCGGCTGTGCTGCTGCAAGACCACCCTCCACTGCATAACCAACCTTACGATCAGCTGCAGAAGAATGCGGTAAGCTGATACCGAAATGTGCATATACACTCATAACAAAGCCAGAACAGTCTGCTCCATTTGTCAGGCTGGTGCCGCCATATACATATGGGTTGCCGACAAACTGTAAAGCATAGTTCGCAACAGCATTACCATACTCACTTCCACCCGATACCGTGATTGGAGCCTCCTGTTGTGCAGGAGCTGCCGTCGTTGCCTGCGTTTGCTGAGCCTTTGACGCAGCGGCTGCTGCAGCGGCTGCTGCCTTTTTCTCCTTCTCCGCCTTAGCCAGTCTTGCTTCTTCCTCTGCTTTGGATTCTGCCTTTACAAACTCCGTGGAAAGAGTGACATAATCTGTCGATACATATCCGTCACCTTCCTCGATGTTAATCTTAACCCATCCATCTAATTCTTCCAGTACCAGAAGCTCATCCTCTATCGGAACAAGTCCAAGTACACAGGAATCGGTGGAAGGCTCCTCACGAACCTTAAGTGTGGTTGTCGTTACCGTAGCGATGCGGGTTCCGACTTCCTTTGCCAGCTTAACTGCATCCTCACCGGTCACGCAATACTCACCTTTCACATAACCTACAACGTTTCCTGATTCAATTTTATACCAGCCATCCACCTCTTCGATAAAGGTTCCTACCGATTTATCATAGAGCTTTCCGACAATATTTCCCTGTTCACTTGGCAGATCTCTGACATTGACATAATAGTTTACCTGTGCAATAACCAGTGATTTGAAGCTCTCCTCTTCAGCCTTAGCCTCTGCCTCCTGCTTCGTCAGCTCCGGTTCGGATGCCAACGGCTCCTGTGTATCTTCAATGGTTTTAATATCCAGTGTATCTACAATCTCTGCTGTTGAAGAGCTGTTTCCCACACTTTTCACAGAGCTTAACGTTGTGCTCTTATTATTCACCGTAAGACTGACTCCAGCTGAAGGTAATACCGACGAAATACCGGTAGACCCGGAAGCCTGTACCGGCAAGGACACACTTCCTATTGTTACCGCCGCCGCCAAGAGCATAGATGCCGTTCTAATGTTCTGAGCCTTCATAACCCCTCCGAATTATCCCAAATCATTTCCATAAATATTACATTTATTACAAATTTGTTACATCTGTGAATAAATATAACATTTTCTTTTAAAGGTGTCAATGACAACAAAAAAATTACCAGTAAATGTATATTCTACATTCACCGGTAATTTCCCATTTTGATTTCATTATGATCTGGTCGAAAAATACTCCTGTACAGAGGCAATCGCATTGGCTCCGTCCGCAACAGCAGTTATCACCTGTCTGAGTTTCTTGGTTCGGGCATCACCTGCCACGAATACTCCCGGTGTGGTCGTGACACAATCCTCTCCTGCCAGGATATAGCCTGTGTCATCCATTCCAACAAGCCCCTCGGCAAAAGCGGTGTCCGGATGAATTCCGACAGCAATAAAGATGCCATCCACCATCATCGTACTCTCCGTCTCCTGCTTCAGATTCTTTACTACTATCGACTCTACCTTCTGCTTTCCAGCAATCTGTGTTACTACACTATCCCAGCAATACTCCACATTCGTGAAGGTCAGAAGCTGCTCCTGAAGGGAATTCGCGGCGCGCAGCTTATCACGTCTGTGAATCAGAATCACCTTCTTGCAAAGCTTCGCTAAATAGATTGCATCTGCTACTGCAACATCGCCTCCACCGGCTACCGCAACGGTTTTTCCTTTGAAAAAAGCACCATCGCATGTAGCACAATAGGAAACACCCTTTCCGGACAGTTCTTCCTCTCCCGGTACGGATAACAGTGCATGGGATGCGCCGGAAGCAATAACCACAGCTTTTGCCTCCAGACATTCTGTAG
>CALZEZ010000249.1 GCA_945643825.1 uncultured Lachnospiraceae bacterium | reverse complement strand
TCCAGGTAATTCTGTACCGAACCGCCATGCTGACTGATCGTGGCACGGACATCCACTCCGGGAAGTATGATTTCATTATCCGTCTTTGAACTGGCTCTACTCTCAAAATGATTGCGTGGCTGCCGGCATTCTTCGGGAATCCATTTATTCAGCATTCTGTATAGCGTTGCCCGACTCATCGGCTTTTCCAGATAGTCCTGAAAGCCATGCAATAAAAACATGTCCCTTGCTCCCTCGAGCACCGTTGCCGTCAGGGCAATAATCACCACATCAGCGCCATTCTCTCCGCATTCTTTTCGAATCACCGAAACAGTCTGAATACCATCCATCTGTGGCATCAGATGATCCATGAAGATCAAATCAAATCTGGTCTCTCTGACAAGCTCAATTGCCTCCATGCCGCTTTCTGCTTCCGTTATATCGCATTCATATTCCTTGAGAAGTCCTCTAGCCACCTTCCTGTTAATTGTATTGTCATCTACAACAAGAACGCGATATCCTCTTGCAGTAAAAAGCAGGCTGGTTTGTTTCTTCTCCTGTTTTTCTGCATTCTCTTCTATGGTTCTCTTATCAATCACAATCTGCGGAATTGTAAGAGTAAAGGCAGATCCTTCTCCCTGTACACTTTCCACCTCGATCGTTCCATTCATCAACGTGGTAAATCTCTTGGCAATGGCAAGACCAAGCCCTACCCCGCCAGACGATCGATGATTTATCGAATCTGCTTTTATGAAATCTTCGAAAATGGAATCCATATCCTTCTGCTCAATACCGATTCCGGTATCCTCTATTCGACAACACAGTTCCATTCTTCCTTCTGTCAGAGCGCGATCCCAGACCCTCACATGAACGGCTCCATGATCGGTATATTTCACTGCATTGTTTAATATGTTTCGAAGAATCTGCTGTATTTTGTTCACATCTCCTGCTAACATACAGGGCATTGTCTTTGCTATCTCATAGGTCAACGACAATCTCTTTTTCTCTGCCGCTGCCTTCTCGCTTTGCAACACCTCCTGAATCATGGATTTTACATAGTAAGGAATCTGCTCCACAGAAAGCTTTCCCTCTTCCGCATTTGACAGATCCAGAATGCTATTCATAAGCGTCAGCAGACGACCGGATGCTTCCTCGATGTCACATGCAAAATCATACACCCTGCGTCCGCGGCTCTCTTCCTTAATCAGATCACTCAACCCTTTAATTGCGTTCAATGGGGTTTTTATTTCCTGCGAGATATTGGTCAGAAAATCCCCTTTTGCTTCATTCGCAGTTTCCGCACGTTCCCGCAGAGTATTCAGCTCATCAATATAGGTTCTGGTATCTGTAATATCAAAATACAAGAGAACATAACCCTGTAGTTTCCCCTTTGTATCCATAACAGGCTTCATATGCGTTTCATAGTACCTGTCTGACACGGAGAATTCCTTTTTGGCCCTCTGTTCAAAAAAATCCTCGGGAAAGCAATTCACCTCCGATACATTTCTTCCAATGCATTCTTCCTTCAAATCGACAAATATTCTGGATGCTGCAGGATTAAAGCTCATAATATTCAGTTCCGCATCCAGCATAATCACACCATCATCGAGCGTACGAAGCGCGGTGTGCGCCGCCATATCTCCAAGATTATAAATCTGCTTATTCCAGATGAAGATAACAATCAGGGACAGAAGTAACGCCAGGGATGCCGGAAGCGGATCGTATTCGCCAGTCACGCCGCAGGAACGCAATACTAAGAGAAGAAGGGGAATAAACGACATCGATGCAAACATAAACAGCTTTTGCCTGTCCTGTTCTTTCTTCTGTTCCCGGATGCTCTGCAACAAAACTCGCATGGAAAATGCATATGGAATTACGCCACCTGATAGGAAAAACAACCAAAACAACGGTCCATACTCAATAGCCAGGTGGGGAAAGGCTCCTCCCTGAACAAAACTCATCTCCCGATAAAAAAGATGATGCCAGGAATTGGTAAATACAGCAATCAGTGAAAGAAAATTCCCTGCTGCCAGAGCTAACATTAACCTTTGGGGCAGCTTCGCCCCACAATAGCATGCAATAAAACGCAGGAAAAACAACGCCACCCAGGCACTTCCCTAATATTCCATTCTAAGAGCAACAAATGCCTCTTCCGCACTTGCTGCGGTCATTTCTAACAGATAAGCAACATTAAAGATCAGTACGACAAACATGAAATTTGCCATACCTCTTTGCTCTCTTGTCGCTTCTCCGAGAATTACCAGCGTAAGTGCCAGAACAGCCAAAACAATGCAGAGTACCTGCAGAATAACCAGTGATACTAATATCATCAGACAATCCCTATCCCCAAAATCGTAAACTCTTTTTCTTCCTGTCCTTCTTCCATACGGACTTCAAGTCTGTGCAGCTTGCTTTCTGCCTCCTGCAACAGAATCCTAGTACTACAATGTGTCCAGTTATTCACATGCGGATCCAACTGCCCACGCAGTTCTCCGTCAATATAGAACTTTGCCGTGCCAAAATCAGGATTACCGGAATCCTTCCCAATCAATATGATTCCCTTCGCCATAACCTCCATAACAAACGGCTTACCGTCCCCAACCGTTTTTTTCCAGTTCTCGGTAAAGCAAGGTGATGTAAAGCTGTCAAGATTTCTTTCCACTGCCTGCAGATCCTGATCCCTGTCTGTAAATGCACCCGGCTCTATTCGGGCAGACTCCGGTATACAGCTTCTGTCATAGAGCTTTACCCCTTCAAACAAGTCCGAGTATACCGGCATCGGCTTATCTGGTTCTTCTCCTGCCGGCTCCACCCCAAACAGCTGCTCCATATTGAATAAAAGACAATCCGCCATCACTCTGTGTCCCAGATTGGTAGGATGAAAGCAGTCATAGAAATATTGACGTTTAGAAATCACACGGCTGTCTGCGTGATAAAACTGCTCTGTCACAGCGTTTTTCAGGCTGACCATCGGAAGCTCATAGCGCTCTCCGATCGGAATCAGTCTCTCCTGCAGATTATAATCATCCAGAAATACACTGAAAATCAGCAAGACCGCAGGTTCTTTTCCACTATAGAGTGCCTTCCTGGTAAGTGCCTCAAAGCAGCCTCCCTCCAGCTCATCCTCCGCATCATTAACCGCATATTCGATCACGACCAAATCCGGCACACGATCATATTTCTTCATCCAGTATTTAAAAATCACCTGTGCGCTCTTAAGCCCCGACACAATGGGCGCAATCATCGTTTTGCTCCCCTCCACCAGTGCCGGTAGATTCATAGGCAGGCCCGCTCCGGAAATAATCAGATCGACGCCCTGACGAACTGCCTCCTTAACATAATCGTCATA
>CALZEZ010000248.1 GCA_945643825.1 uncultured Lachnospiraceae bacterium | reverse complement strand
TATGCCAGTTCCGCCGGAGAAAGCCATGATATAGATTTTTTCTTTGCCAAAGCGCTTCCTCAGATACTCTGTCACCGCAGCCGTATCCTCCACAAGCGTATCCAGAGTAATCGACGCCGGGTCTATGTTCTTATCATAGACAATACCCATGCCCCTGTAATTCCAGTAACAGATCGTAAATTCATCCTCCAGGTGCATATCCGGGTACTTTTCATTGAAGACGTAGTCATCCGTGCCCGGTCCGCTTGATACAAATAATAAGACCGGATTCTCGAGATTCTTTCCATTGATAAACAGGCCATTTAGTGCGCCGTTTATTTCAATTTTGATCTTCTCACTGATGCTTCCCGCAAGCGGATTGCCGTGTTCATCCTTATACTCCCTGATCCTTCCGGTGCTGACCGCTGCATACCAGATGCATGCGGCAAGCAAAATAAAAAGGAATAGTAAACCTGCCACCAGTAACATTTTCAGTACCTTCTTTCTCATCCTCAAAAGTCTCCTGTAGATTAAGCTCACATAGGACACATGTAAGCTATCCGTTCTTTTCGGTTTGAATGTCGCGTAACAGCTCATTCATCTTCTTCGTTTCAAAGTATGTCATCACATAAAAGACTGCTGCCCCAATCACATAAAAGACAGTGAAGCTGATAAAGAAATCCGCGTATCCGTCTCCGGAAATCTCGTCAAACAGATTCCAGATAAACAGAGCGATACCGGCAAATGCCAGCGCAATCAGATATTGCAGGGTGATCGTGAAAAGCGGGCTGAACCGGTCAAGCAGGTAATACAGATAAAGCACCGACACAGAGATCGTGGTTAAAATTAACATCATCACGGAGTTGAGGCTTGAGGTCTGTGAACCCGCGATCGTGTTTACAGCTGCTGCTATCATCGAGAGGATCGTATAAGATACGCATATCACGAGCAGAATTTCTTTCACTTTACTTTTCATTGATGCATCCCCTCCTATTCTGCAGATATTCCATGAAGCTCTTTTTGTAGCTGCGGTTCACGTAGATGCGCTCCTCATTTTCAAAGACTGCACAGATGCGCATATTGATCTCCGATTTCATGGCCTTGATGCGGTAGACATTCACCATCGAGGATTTACTGATCCGCACATAGCCGTAATCCCAGAGCAGATTTTCATAATACGAGAGCGTCTCCTCTAACGGGTAGACGCCCTCCTTCGTATAGGCAAACACCTTCTTATCCACGCAATCCAGATAGAGGATGTGGTCGATATTCAAATATCTGACCTCCTCCTCTTCTCTGGATTTTAACACCGGATAGTTTGTGTGCACTACATCGATGACCTTACGGATTACCGGCGTCATCTGTGTGTAATAGATGTCAATCCTGTCTTCGGTTTGTTCTTTGCTCTGAAATAGCTGCAGTTTCATTTCCCGTTTCCTTATTCCACTTTGTCCAAAAATTGAAAAACGCCGTTGAAATATTGCTCCGGATCGTCAATCACTCCTTCGATATGCCTGCTGTCTACCCGCATCAGGAGCTTATCAGAGGAGCCGAGATTATCATAGAGCTGTTCCACCTCGTCCGGTAAGCTTACGTTATCCTTTTCGGACAGGATTACCATGCAGGGAACCGTGATCTTCCGCGCCTGTGCAATCGTATCTCCATCCTCAAATCTCATTCCGGCTACGACGCGGGAATAAATTCTGCCACACGTTAAAATCGCCTGCGTCTGCGCCTGCGTGCAGCCATCCTCAAGAAACATCTGCGTCATTAGCCACTCAAGTCCCGGCACCGGGGAATCGAGGATCAGAGCGTCAGGCGAATCCACTCCATGCTCTGTAGCGGCGTAAAGAGCGGCGGTCTGTGCGCCCATTGACTGTCCGTGCAGGATAACCATCTCTGCGTCAAGCTCTGCTCTCACATAGTCGACGAGTGCCCGGACATCTCTTTTCTCAAAAATACCAAACGACACTCTCCTGTCAGAGTTATCACCATGTCCTCTCTGGTCATAGGTAAGGACATGATATCCTTTCTCCAGATAGGGTCCAACAAGGGGAATCATACACTCGCGGTCTCCACCTGCCCCGTGAACCAGAATCACCCACTTTCCCGTTTCCTGCGCGCTCCTGTAGCAGGTTCCGGGAATCGTATTGCCGTCCACCGACGCGATTTCAAAATCGGTTCCCTGATAGGTTTCGTGAAAGGTCTCGCGATCAAAGCCCCATTTGGCAAGCTGTCCGATGCTGTTTTGTTTCGTATCGACACCGGCATTCTGATTCAGGATGCCATCGCATACCATCTTGCCGGTGAAAGCAGCTCCTGCCAGCAGGATGGTTAACATAAGTATTGCAGCTGTGATAAGTCCGATTTTAAGGAATCTTCTTTTTTTCATTTTTCAAATCTCCATTTCTCTTGATCTGCCCTTACTATATGACAAATCAGAAGAAAAAGGGGGATTTGACTACTTAGTTGCACTTGTGGAGCTCTAAGTTACACCGGCGCCGCGTCGCGCTTTACTTTCTTTAAGTCGGTTCTTGTAATTGAGGCAAAATTCTTTCTGAAATCCTCAAATTTCATATAGAACTGTCCATAGGTTTCATCCGAAGAGATGTCAAGAAGAGAACCGGTGGTTTTCTTCTTGTTATTCTCCTTATACCGGAGGGAATGGGTACTGTATGGATTGCGAAGAAGAACATAGCGCTGTCCATTCTCCTCCTTTCCTCCAAGTACCGTATAGGCATGTCCGGAATTAAGGCCTTCACTGTCACCCGCATCGTTTCTGCTTCCTGCATTGTAAACAAATCTCTCGCTCGCCGCATTGCAGATATTGGCAAACAGCTCATCATCGCTTTGATTCTCTGCATGCTCTGGCTCCACGCCAAGAAGGCGCGTCAGGAAGCCACCGCCCTCGCCATACCAGAGCGATCGATATCCCTTTGCACCATTTCGTCCGCGATATGCACAGGCCTTCTCGATCATCTGCATCCAGAGTGCCCCGGCAGACAGTGCATCTGCTCCGGCGATACGCGGTATCTCCTTGGATACCCTCACATAGACAGGCTTAAGTTCATATCGTGTGATTTCTTCTACCTCAAAATCCTCACCAAAATCGTCATGGTCTTCCTCCTGCGGTTTCTGTTCGGTCTTCTCCGCGGGCACTTCCATCTGTTCAAACAGGCGCACCGTCACAGTCCCGTCACCGTTATCACGGATACATTCCTTTAAAAGTGACGGCTCAAGCGCCACAAGTCCGGCTACACTGGCTACCATATAGCAGTTGGAAACCGTTCGCTGCTTGAGATCATTGACTGTGGGCTCGTGCGAAAAAAGCGGGGTGTTTTTCTGATCC
>CALZEZ010000247.1 GCA_945643825.1 uncultured Lachnospiraceae bacterium | reverse complement strand
CGTGGATCTGATCCGTATGCTTCAAAGCTTTGGCTATTGTGTATCCGATGCCATCACGGAGGAAGAGGATAACCCTCTGGGTTCTATTCTGGAGTATATGGATCTGCATGCAAGCGAACCCCTGACTGTTCAGGAATTAGCCAAGCGGTGCAACATGAGCTATTCCTATTTCTCCCGTTCATTCAAGAAATATTACGGTCGCTCGTGTAAGGAATATCTGGAATTTATCCGGGTCTGCAAGGCAGAAAACCTTCTTCTTTTCACAAGCAAGGATCTGAACTATATCAGCAGTGAAACAGGTTTTGCCGACTGCAGCCATTTCATCAAAACCTTCAAGCGCTATAAAAACATCACTCCGAAGCAGTACCGTCTCAAGGATTTGAATACCTCACACAAAAATGCATAATCTACAGCACGAGATTTTCCTTCCTTGGATTTCCCTCATGGTAATCCATCGCATTTTGCAGGGTTGTGTGTGCGATTGCCTCCAATGCTTCTTCGGTCAAAAAGCCCTGATGAGATGTCACGATTACATTCGGGAAGGATAACAGTCTTGCCGTAACAGAGGTTTCGAGAATATCATCCTCTCTGTTTTCAAACACATTATCCACCTCTTCTTCGTAGACATCAAGTCCGACGCCGAAGAACTTACGATCCCGGATTCCCTGGATCAGATCATCGGTTTTGATCAATGCTCCCCTGGATGTATTAACTAAAACAACCTGATCCTTCATCAATGCTATGGTATCTTTTTTTATCATATGATAGGTTTCATCTGTCAGCGGGCAATGCAGAGATATGAGATCACTTTGACCCAGCACTTCCTGCAGGGAAAGATACTCCACCCCCTGCAGGGAAGGATTCGGATATTTGTCGTAAGCAATTACCTTCATTCCAAAGCCCTTACAGATCTCTGCCATGGCAATACCTATCTTACCGGTCCCGATAATGCCGGCCGTCTTTCCATGGAAGTTGACTCCGGTCAGGCCAATCAGACTAAAATTGTTCTCCCTTACCTTGATATATCCCTTATGAATATGGCGGTTGACAGCGAGTGCCAGAGCCATGGCGTGCTCTGCCACTGCCTCCGGAGAATACGCCGGGACACGTAACACCGTCATTCCACACTTCTTCGCCATATCGAGATCGACATTATTATATCCGGCGCAACGCATCAGAATGCACTTTACCCCCTCCCCTGCCAACGCCTCAATAACCGGTGCGCTGACATCCGAGCTGACAAATGCACATACCGCGTCCGCGCCTCTTGCCAGACTGACCGTATGCGTGGACAAATCCGTGTCTAAAAATTCTATTGTAATCTCCGGATAAGAATTCATGATTTTCTCAAATGATTCCTGATCATATTTTTTCGTATCAAAGAAAACTATTTTCATGTCATACGACTCCTTTCTGCTTCTTTAGTATTCCCTCCTATCATTAAAATAACATAAAAATTTTTTTCTGCACAGCTCTTGACAATTGCATTTGCATAAGATATTGTTATATTGTATTAGTGAGGTAATACAGTTGTTGTGAATTTGTATTAGGCAAATATACATAGTTCATAAAGAAAGGAAAAAATGATATGGCATGGAATTTAGATTCTGACAGACCAATTTATGCACAGATTGTCGAAATTATCCAGATTCAGATTGTCTCCGGTCTCTACAAGCCCGGCGATAAGCTGCCAAGCGTACGTGAGCTGGCTGCCGTAGCAAGCGTCAATCCCAACACAATGCAGCGCGCATTTGCCGAGCTGGAACGAAGCGGTCTGATTCAAACGCAACGCACTACCGGGAGAACTGTCACTACCGATCAGTCTCTGATCGAACAGATCCGTCAAAGTCTGGCAAGAGAACAGATTGAACGCTTTCTTGCCCAAATGAAAGGACTTGGCTATTCCCGCGATGCAATAATTCAAATACTCGATCAGCTATCATCAAACTATGAGGAGGAATGATATGGAAAATCTTGTTGAAATAAAAGATCTGACCAAACAATACCAGAAAAGAATCTGCGCATTACAAAATCTGTCATTGACCATTCCGCGCGGAAAGATAATCGGTCTGCTTGGTCCAAACGGCAGCGGCAAATCTACACTTATTAAACTGGTCAATGGACTGCTTACTCCCACGCAGGGGGAAATACTCATAAATGGTCAAAAGCCCGGAATCGAGAGCAAGAAGGTCATCTCCTATCTTCCGGAGCGCACCTATTTTCACAACAGTATGAAGATTTCTGAGCTTCTTGACTTCTTTTTCGATTTCTATACTGACTTTAACAGGGAGCGCGCGACCCAGATGCTTGCGAGTCTGCAGATTGATACCGGTGCCATGTTAAAGACTCTGTCTAAAGGAACGAAGGAAAAGGTTCAGCTTATCTTGGTCATGAGCCGTGATGCACAGCTTTATATTCTGGATGAACCAATTGCAGGTGTCGATCCTGCTGCCAGAGATTATATCCTGCGCACGATTCTGACAAATTATAATCCGGAAGCTTCAATCCTGCTGTCCACACATCTGATTTCCGATATTGAGAATATTCTGGATGAAGTCATCTTCTTAAAAAATGGCTCTGTCGTTTTGCAGTCCAGTGTAGAGGATCTGCGGGACAACGTCGGAAAATCCGTCGACACATATTTCAGGGAGGTGTTCTCATGCTAAGTAAATTAATTAAACACGAATGGAAACGCTTTTGGAAGGTTCCTGCCGGAGTCTGTGCCTTCCTGATCCTGTATACATTAATCGGAAGCATTACCTTCTACACACCACTTTGGGATTCTTCCTATGGAGTAGTCCGGCTGATCCTTATTCTGGGATCCATCTCCTATATATTTGTGTTGATGGCTCCTCTTGTGGTTCTGTATGTTTTTATCGGCTATCGCTTCTATCAGAATTTTTACACGGATGAAGGATACCTGATGCATACCTTACCGGTTACAAAGAATCAATTGATTCTCTCAAAAACCATTGTTGCCTTCATATGGAGTCTGATTGCCGCACTCGTCACGGGTCTGTCGATCTTTCTCCTAATACTGATGATATCCACCAGCGCACGATATGGTCAGCTGACATTTGGCGAATTTTTCGGAGATCTATATCATAGCATGAAGCTCATTATTCCGGAATTTGAACAGATTTTTGGTGTTCCGTTCTGGCTGTTTACACTGATATGCATCGTTCTTTTCCTGATCTCCTGCCTGTACAGCGTGCTTCTCATCTTCGGCTGCATGTCAGTCGGACATCTGTGGAAGAAGCACCCGGTAGCCGGTGGAATCTTAGCCTATGTTGGAATGAACATTCTGATGCAGATTCTGTCTCTAATCCTGGTTGCCGGCA
>CALZEZ010000246.1 GCA_945643825.1 uncultured Lachnospiraceae bacterium | reverse complement strand
AAACGGAAGCCTTTTTTCAAAATTATATTCAGGATGTGTTGAGCATAGTAACATCGCTTGATCACTATCAGTGGCGCAGTGATATCAGCAAGGTCGAGATTATTAGCGATAAGCAATTTGTGGAATACACAAAGGATGGTTATGCTACCACTTTTACAACAACGGCATTTGAGCCTCTCAAGCGTTGGGAATTTGATATGGAAAACAGCAATATGACAGGACACTGGACCGGCGTTTTCTCGGTGCAGGATGGACAGACAAAAATCGAATTTACTGAGGATGTAACAGCAAAGAAGCTTCTTATGAAGCCTTTTGTGAAAATGTATCTACGCAAGCAGCAGGAGTGCTACGTGTCGGATTTGAGAAGAGCATTACAATGACAAAGCCAAGAAAGAAACCTATGCTACCAAAAATAAATTCCATACATTTCGGAGGCGTCTGGATTGGGGTGGGAATACTCACAGGTTGCCGTGATTAAAAAGGAGTATTAAGAGAGGGTGAAAACCATACTTCGTTCTTCACCCTCATTTTGTCCTTTATTTCTTCACAAGATCCAGCTGATTCTGTAATGCCGAAAAAAGCTGAGCATATCGAAGCGGCTGGGTATCAAACTTAAAGCATGTTGCATGCAAAGAGAGTGGTATCCCCATTCCCTGATAGCTGAAAGCTTCCTCATTATGAGACAAAATCTTAGCTACCACCTCATCCGCATATTCTTTCTCTTCTGAATTTGTGAGGGCGACAAATTCATCCCCACCAATCCGAAATACAATATCCTCCTCACCACATGCAGCCTGTAATCTGTTTAGCGCTGTGAGGATGGCAATATCACCCGCCTCGCGTGCGATCTCATTGATCGGAGTCAGACTTTTGATGTCAACTCCGACAAAATAACAATTTCTTCTTTCCTTAATGTAATCGTATAGTTCACTGATATCTACTTTCTTCTTATCACTCATGGTTTCGTCCTCCAACAATTCCTGCTCCAGCTTAATCGCCGGAAACAATTCAAATCGCTTCGGATTTTTGCGATAATCAGACGGATTCGTATGCCATACACTTTTAAACGCTCTTGTAAACGCTTCATTGCTGCTATACCCATATTTCACTGCCAGATCCAACAACACGATGTCAGGATTCTTCATCATGTCCTTTGCTGCCAGACTCATCCGCCTTCGTATCGAATAATCCTTGATACTCATATTTGTTACAAATCTGAAAAGCTTTTCCAAGGAGGATTTTGAACAATGCAAATTTTGCGCAATATCATCTGTCTTTAAATCTTCCGTCAGATTCGCTTCGATAAAATCCAAGGCCTCCGTCATCAGTAACAGATGTTCCATTATTCCTTCCTCCTTTCGATATCGTAAATTAACTATACCATTTCTATTTTTACTCTTCTTGATATTTTGAGTAAACATATGGAAAAATATGTGCTATACTTAATTATATATTTATGACCAGGAGGCGCAAGGTGAGAAAACGAATTAATTACTCGGTGCAGTCCTAAAAACTGACAACAGATTGTATCGAGGTTAATTTCAGGCGAAAGCTTATGTTGTTGGACTGCACCCTTTGAAAATTATAATGATAATTTGGAAAGGAACGCAGAAAAATGAATCGAAACGAATTATATGAAATCTGGAAAAAAGAGGAAGAGGTTGCACACATTAAGGGTTGGGATTGCTCTCATATCCATGGTCGGTATGAGGAAGAAAATGATCTGCCCTGGGACTACGAGAAAATCGTCAGATCCTATCTGACGGATAAAAGACAGCTTATGGACTATGATACCGGTGGCGCAGAGTTTCTCCTGTCACTTGGTCATCCGTATGCAATGACATCCGCGACCGAAGGGTATCCGCCAAATGTGGCGCTTTGCAAGGAGCGGCTGCTGCCTTTAGGTGTCAACTTTAAGGAATGCTCTGATTGTAAGAATATCCCGTTTGATGACAGTTCGTTTGATCTGATGATCAATCGGCATGGAGATTTTGATCCGGCTGAGCTTTATCGTTTGTTAAAGAACGATGGAATCTATGTGACGCAACAGGTAGGCGGTGAAAATGACCGGGATTTAGTAGAACTCGTACTCCCCGGCACGCCCAAGCCATTTCCTCACTTAAATCTGGCAACACAGAGAGCCTGCTTTGAAAAGGCCGGCTTCCGGATACTGAGGGCAGAGGAAGCCTTCCGCCCGATTGAATTCTATGACGTCGGAGCCTTTGTATGGTTTGCTCACATTATTGAATGGGAGTTTCCGGATTTCTCCGTGGATAAGTGCTTTGATAAGCTGCTTCAGATGCAGGAACAAATCGAAACGAATGGGAAGATTGTCGGTACTATTCACCGTTTCCTGATCGTGGCGAAGAAGTAAAAGGTAATATAACTTTGGTTCGGTATTTGTCCGGATTACCCTTGAAAATCATTCCCGGACCTTTTATGTACACTTCTCTGGATGGTCGAATCAGGTTGAGCCCTTTTTCATTTACATAGGAGAATAGTGCCTGATAGGCATTATGAATGGTTTCATAGCTTCCGATATGTGTCGTACAGACTGCTTTTACCGCAGGCAGGGTCTTACATACGATATCGGAAGCTATAACTGTTTTTCGTACCGGAACACAGATCTCCATATCGGCAACCTCAACATATTCCTCGTCAAAATAGCAGCTAAGCCAATTGTCGCATGCCTCCCCCTTAACAGCCTTGAATACTTTGGACACATGAATGCCGACATTCTGATAGGCATCCTTCACACGAAGACTAGCTACAAGCTGTGGGGCAAACTCCTCAATCGTAATCTCATACTCCGGCTTCCCGGTCTCATTTACGCATGGTTCCAGATAGCTGTTAATCTGCTTGATCAGAGCTTTCTCTTTGGAAATATGTTCTTTGATGAATTCGATCTTCTCCTTCAGAACATAGCTTAAGTCCTCGGCGTTGTCTGCCACTTCAAGCGTATCCTTAATCTCCGATATGGAAAAATCCAGTTCTCTGAGCAAATTGATCAATTTTGCCTTTTCCAGATCCTTCTCATCATAAAGTCTGTACTGATTCTCTTCATCGCGCAGAGAGGGTCTTAGGATTCCCTGCTCGTCATAATAACGCAGTGCCTTTTTCGTTAATCCTGTAATTCTGGATACCTGGCTGATAAGATACATGGTGACCCTCCCTCGACTTGTCTAATGTAATTACTATTCTAGAACGGGATGAAGAAAAGGGCAACCTCAGAAAGAAATCGATATCTCCTGACCGGAGTAAGAAACCCTAACCGGCTTCTCGCCCTGCAATTTCAGAGTGAACTACCCACCACTTATAGAAGTGGGGGCTTCGGGGATGCTTTCGCATCC
>CALZEZ010000245.1 GCA_945643825.1 uncultured Lachnospiraceae bacterium | reverse complement strand
CTGCATTAATCTCTGTGACAGCCTCCATCGCCAGCTTCATCGCCGCCTCGAAGAAATCGAGACCTGAGTTTCTGATATCATGTGCATCCACATTGGCGAGAGAATCTGCCGTAAAGAGAAGCTGACCAAAAAGAATCCCCCTCATCCTGGCACAGGCAGCTAAAGATGCACATTCCATCTCTACGACAGAGTAGCCCTCTGCCTTTCGATACTGTACCATCTCTTTTGTCTCACGATAGAAACCATCCGTTGTCCATGTTCTGCATTTATGATAAGGAAGCTTTTCCTTTTCCAATACACGGCAGATTGCTTCCACAGCCTCCGGGGATAACTCGACCTCCCGAGATGGCGGCAGATAATGGTAGGATGTTCCCTCCTGTCTCAGTGCTGCCGTTGGAACAAAAAACGAACCCTCCGTATCCTCCACCAAAGCGCCGCAGCAGCCGGCAGCGATGACTTCCCTTACACCCCCGGCAATCAACTGATCCATAATCTGGGTCGCGCCCGCTCCACCAAGAGGCGCTTGTACAAATGCCATATCCACATCATTAAGCTTGGTCTGATACACAGGAAATTCCTTGGTTACAGTCTCAAATCTTCCAACCACCTCACAGCTGTGTTTAACGGCATAATCCTCAATCTCAGCGTTCATAAACAGCATGACAGCCTTTTTCGGAAAATGAAAATCGCTGTGATGCCCCGGCATAATAACAGCAGTCTGATCGGTATCAAATTCTAAAATGGGAATCTCATGTTTTGTGATAGCCATACTCTCGTGCCTCCTTCTATATAGTCGCTAAGTATAGCACAGACATCCCGCTGCGTCTATAGAAGATTAATCACCAATCCCCTTAATAGGAGAATGTTTCTTGACAGCATGTCCGCGGAATGCTATCTTTTATTAAACTAACAAAGTTAGATGAAAAAGTGCCTACGACGTTAAGTTTTCATGACATCAGCCTGTTCTGAGTTTTAATAGGCTTCACACTTTCTGAGTTATGTAAACCATATGCGACGAAATCTTGATTTTTCAAAGTATAGTCCCAGTAAATCCGCACTTTTCTTTGATTTTTTTCACTTTTTACCCAGTAAAATTCAAAATTACTGGGACAAAATACGCTTTTTAAAAATTTCGTGCGGATTTACTGGGACAAAAAAATGAAAATGACCACAAAAGTCCGAAATCACCATTTTCGTAACTTTTAAGTAGGCAATACACGCTAAGGAGCAATGAAAAAATGGAAATCATACGTTTCACAAAAGAACATATTGAGGAAGCCGTAGAGATCGCAAAGAGTAATTATGAGGAGGAGAGAAAAATTGTCTCGGCTCTTCCGCTGATAGAGAGCCTCCCGGATCTAACGTATTTTGCCGAAAACGGACTTGGCGTTGCCGCTTTTGAAAAGAGAAAAATGGCAGGCTTTTTGTGTTGCTATGAACCCTGGCAGGGAGCCTTTGATTTGTATGACGGACTTGGAACCTTCTCGCCGTTACATGCGCATGGAGCAATCAAAGAAAACCGCGTAGATATTTATCAGCGGATGTATGAAAAAGCTGGCGCCATTTGGGCTGAGAGGAAAATTCTGACACATGGCATAGCTCTCTATGCACACGATAAAGAAGGCATTGAAGCCTTTTTTGAATACGGCTTTGGCAAACGCTGTGTGGATCAGATTCGGACGACAGGAAAAATCGGAGAGACCAGGAACAGCGATCTCGTTTTTGAGGAACTGAAGCTGGAGGAATTTCCTACAATTCGAGATTTAAGGCGAGCTCTTGACAACCATCTGAAGCAGAGTCCCTGCTTCATGCAGTCAACTCCGGAGGACTTTGAAGGCTGGCTTAAGCGTGTGGAAAAAGGAAATCGTCGAACCTTTGTTGCAAAAAAGCAGGGAGAAGTGATTGCCTACCTTGATGTTGCCGGTGAGGGGGAGAATTTTGTTACATACAGGAATGACATGATGAATCTGCAGGGGGCATATTGCCGCCCGGAGTACAGGGGACAGGACATATCGAAAAATCTGCTTGACTATGTGTCAAGCGTTTTAAAAGAAGAAGGCTATACCCTTCTTGGGGTGGATCATGAATCCTTTAATCCGACTGCGAACAGATTTTGGAAGAAATACTTCACCCCTTACACCAATAGTCTGGTCAGACGCTTGGAGCTATGGACAGACTCCACCCTATGACCTGCGTAGGCTTAACAGACAGGCGGACACGATGAGTACAGCAGGAAAGACACAGCCTGCAAGGAGCCCCATTTTCAAATTGTCTCCGGCATTTTGTGTTACAAATCCGACGATGCCAGGGCCAATCGAACCACCCAGATCTCCGGCCATGGCAAGCAGAGCAAACATAGCCGTGCCGCCAAGCGGTATTTTTTTGGAAGAAATGCTGATGGTGCCCGGCCACATAATGCCGACCGAGAAACCACACACGATACATCCGATCAGACCAAGAACAGGCTGACCCGACAGGGCAGCCAACAGATAACAGGCAAGACATAGAATCCCCGAGCAAATCATAAATTTCAAGAGATCTATCTTCTCACCGTACTTGCCATAGAAGGTACGACAGATTCCCATTGAAACAGCAAACAGACAAGGACCTGCAATATCGCCGACACTCTTTGAAAGGCCAAGCGCTGACTCGACATAGGCGGATGCCCACTGCGCCATCGAGAGCTCACTCGCACCTGCACAGATCATTAAGACAATCGCAATCCAGAACATAGGTATTTTGAAGAGTCCGCCAATTGTCAGCCCATCTCCTTCTTCGGTCAGACGTTCAATCGGACAGGTCATGAAATTGAAGATATTGACAAGCGGAATCAGCGCCCAGATGCAGGAAAGAATGCGCCATGCATTCACTCCGAAGAATCCAAAAAACAGGGTGGACAGCAGAATCACTCCCACCGAGCCCCAGCAGTAAAAGGAATGCAGAAGGCTCATCACGCCCTCTTTATTTTCAAAGGGACAGGCCTCGGCAATAGGACTTACTAATACCTCGATCAGACCGCTGCCGCAGGCATAGATGATGACACTGATCATGATTCCGATCATGGGATTGCCGAAAGCATAAGGCAAAATCGCAAGCCCGATAAGCCCGAGCGCCGCTAATACCTCGGAGGCTACCACGCACCTGCGGTAGCCGATCCGATCCACGAATTTGGCGCAAAACAGATCGACGATCAATTGCGTAAAGAAAAATACAGTGGATATCAGTGCAATCTGTCCCAGAGGAATGCCGAAATCCTTGTGAAATTTCAGAAATAAGAGTGGTGCAAAATTGGCGACGATCGCCTGTGTGATAAAGCCCAGATAGCAGGCTGTCAGTGTTTTGTTATAATTTGGAGCTTTTTCTTCGG
>CALZEZ010000244.1 GCA_945643825.1 uncultured Lachnospiraceae bacterium | reverse complement strand
TCACCTGACCATGGTCGGTGCCGGGGAGCTGGAGGAGAAGCTCCATGCGATGGCGCAGGCGGCGAAGCTGGGAGAATGTGTGAGCTTCACCGGCTTTAAGAAGCCGCACGAGGTGCGCTCCCTTATGGAGCGGGCGCAGATTTTTCTGTTCACCAGTGATTATGAAGAGGGCTGGGGAGCCGTCTTAAATGAGGCGATGAACAGCGGATGTGCGGTGGTCGTAAACCATGCGTTGGGTGCCGCGCCCTTCTTAATTGAGAATGAGCGAAATGGACTGGTCTATCGAAATGGCGCAGTGGAGCAGTGTGTGGAATTAGTGGAAGCACTGGTAGAGGATGCAGGGCTTTGCAGACGGCTTGGAGAGAATGCCTACCGGACGATTCTGCAGATCTGGAATGCAAAGCGGGCGGCGGATAACCTGTTGTCTGTCTGTGAGGAGCTGCTGGATGCACAGACAAAGACGGGAGGGTTTCCGAAATTGTCAGAGCTTGCAGTCTTACCGGGAGATGGACCGGGGAGCATAGCGCCGGTGATCAAACCACGAAAGGGTTGTTTGTAATATGTTAAGTATTATTGTTCCGGTGTATAATATTATGGATTGCCTGGAGCGATGCGTGCATTCGCTGACAGCGCAGACCTACTCAGATATCGAGATTCTGTTAGTGGACGATGGCTCGACGGATGGGACGGCAGAATTGTGTGATGCGTTAGCCACGCAGGATACGCGGATTCGCGTTATTCATAAGGAAAACGGTGGCTCCTCCTCGGCGAGGAATCTCGGTATCCGTATGGCGAGGGGAGAGTATCTTGGCTTTGTGGACAGTGACGACTACGTGGAGCCGGATATGTATGAGCGCCTCTACCATGTGATCTGTGAGAAAAATGCGCTCGTGGCGCAGATCGGGCGCGATGAGGTGGATGATAAGGGGCAGGCTTTGCCGGATATCTGTACACCGCCGCAGGAGCTTGCCGCAATTGACAGCCGGACGTTTCTTCGGGAGCTGTTGCTTCACAGAGGTGACTGCTCCTTTTGCACGAAGTTAATTAACCGAAGCCTGTTTTTTCCGGAGAATGTGCCGGAGCGGCTTTTTCCGGAGGGAGTCTTAAACGAGGATTTCCGCCTGCTTGTGCAGATGCTGCCGGACATTCCGGTGCTTTATTCATTGCCGGGTTACGGCTATCATGTGTACTACCGCATCGGTTCGAATACCCGCAAGAAGAGCCGTGAGGAGTTTTCCAGGGTGTTTGTGGATATCGTAAACAATGCGGATTTTGTATACGACATTGTGCGAGAGGACTTTCCCGAGCTTGAGAAGGAAGCCATCCGGTTTAACCTGTTTCAGCGTCTGGACTACCTGCTCCATATCCCGATTTCGCAGATGACGAGGGACAATGCCATGTATGGCAGTGTGCTTCATTATCTGCGGTCACACACCAGGGATACGCTTGGCAACCCATATCTGACAGGAAAAAATAAGCTGTATTTGTTATTGTTTACGATCGCCCCGAAGAGCCTGCGCAAGGTGCACAGACTTTCCATGCGCCTTTGCGGGATTGAATAATTGGTTAGTAAGGAAGGATGAAATTGCATGTCGCAGTCAGCGCGCAGAATCTATATCTGTCATACCTTTTATCATGTATATGTTGCCTTCTTAAAGGAATGTGCTCTTGACCGGGACAGGCTTGGTAAGGCAGATCTGCTCTTAAGTACGATGTCGAATGACTTTTCCGGACTGAAGGAACGCATCGATGCCACCGGCTTTTTTTCGCAGGTTTTGATGTTTGAGGAAAAGCACTTTACCGAGTTTCCGAAGTTGGTGGAACTGAAAAAGGATCGTGGCAACATCGTGTTTAACATGTTTGCCAGAATGCGTTTTTGCAAGCTTTATGGTCGATACGAGAAGCCCTATATTCCGGTGGATTTGAGAAGCTACGAGGACATCTACGTGTTTTGCGATTCGGATCCGATCGGCTACTACTTAAGCTATGAGAAAATCTATTACCATGCGCTGGAGGATGGGCTGAATTGTATCGAGCACTATGATACGGCGCGCTATGACAATCGCGGTGCGTTTGAGATCAAGGCATGGATGGCGGCGCATAACTTCATTTTTATTCAGAACGGCTACGGTAAGTATTGTATCGACATGGAGGTCAATGACATCTCCGTGTTAAAATATAAGCTTCCAAAGTATAAGGAAGTGCCCCGGGCAGAGCTTGTGGAGCGTCTGACGGATGCGGATAAGGATGTGATCCTGAGAGCGTTCCTGAAGGATATGGACGGGCTTAAGAAACAGATTGAAGAGGGGAAAGAACATAAGATTCTCATTCTTACCGAGCCGCTATGTGAGCTTCCCGTGCGGGAGCAGATTTTCCGCGATATCGTCTCGATGTATGAGAAACAGGCTCAGATTTTTATCAAGCCGCACCCGAGGGATGTGCTGGATTATGAGACACTGTTTCCGGACTATGTGGTATTAGACGGGAAATTCCCGATGGAGATGATGAACTTTATTCCGGGTCTCTTTTTTGATAAGGTGATCTCGGTGCTGACGGTGACCAATGCGATTCGATTTGCAAAGGAAAATGTGATGCTCGGCAGAGATTTTCTGGATCAGTATGAGGCGCCGGAGATACATCGGCAGAATGAGTATATTTAGGAGCATTCGAACATGAAAATATTTCGCAAGTTAAATGTATTACTGGATCGCAGACAGAAGCTGACAATGGGTGGGCTTGTCCTTCTGATGATTGTGGGAGCTGTGCTGGAGACGGCGAGTATCACCCTCATATTTCCGGTGATTACCGTGGTGATCACGCCGGATTCGGTGGAGACGAATGAGATCGTGGGAGCCCTGTATCGTGGGATGCATATGCAGAGTACAAAGCAGTTCGCCATGGTGGTAATGTCTCTATTAATTCTTGCTTTTATTCTGAAAAATGCATTTCTGTTTTTACAGCAAAAGGCAACCCTTCATTTTGTCTACACGAACCAGTTCCGTACCTCCGAGCGGATGATGAGAAATTATTTAAGACGAAGCTATGAATTCTACCTGAACGCGGACACCGCTGTGATTCAGCGCAACATCACCTCGGATGTCAACAACATGTATGCGCTCATTCTGGCTGTCCTGCAGATTACCTCAGAGATCATTATTTTCCTGACGTTGGGTATAACGCTGTTTGTGGTAGAGCCGGTGATGGCGATCGTCATTGCGGTGGTGTTGGTGCTCACCCTTGCCATTATTATGAAGCTGATCAAGCCGACGATGCGTAAGGCAGGTCAGGACAACCAGGATTACTACAGCAGACTGTTTAAATGGATCTCCCAGACCGTGACCGGGATTAAGGAGGTTAAGATTTCCCAG
>CALZEZ010000243.1 GCA_945643825.1 uncultured Lachnospiraceae bacterium | reverse complement strand
GGAAGCAATTACCGAAAGGAATCTGGGGGAGAGCGTTGATATTGACTTCACAGCGCAATATGTTGAATTAACACTAAAGGGATCTCTTTTGTTTGCACCTGGAAGCGCAGTGTTAAGGGAGGATGTTTACCCTGTGTTAGACCAGATTGGCGTGATTTTGGAACGCTATTCGGGTGGTACGATAGAAATAGAGGGACATACGGACAATGTTCCGATGAGTAGTGCTCGTTATGCCAATAATAACGAGCTGTCCGATGCAAGAGCACTTTCTGTTTTTGATTATCTGGTGGAGCACACTGCATTAAACCCGGCCGATATCAAGCATTCCGGGCGAGGAGAGTACAAGCCTGTGGCAGATAATTCCACGGAAGAGGGAAGAGCAAAAAACAGAAGAGTTGAGATTAGAATTTATAACTCTTTCAGTTCTTATTAAGTTCAGAGGTATTTGACAGCATGAAACGTAATCTTTTATCGATTCTGATTTTGGCATTACTGATTGTCAATATTGCATTGACGACAGTGATGATGATAACTGTAAATAACACATCGGCAAAAACAGCAGCACTTGTCAATGATATTGCCGGTGTGCTCAATCTGGAGGTTAACGGACCGGTATCCAACTATTCATCAGCCGGTGAGGATATTTCTCTTGCAGACACAGTTACGTATGATATTGCAGAACCTATGACTATTCCGTTAGCCATCGGTGAGGATGGCGCATCTCATTTTGCCGTTGTCTCAGTTTCCATCAGCATGGATGGTACAGACAAGGAATTTAAGAAATACGGCGTGGAAGGAATCGCATCCAGACAGAGCTTGATTAAGAGTGAGATTACAGAGGTGTTTGGTGAGTATACACTGGAAGAGGCGAGAGTAGATATTGACAGTCTCAAGAAGAAAATCTTAGAGAGACTGCAGCAGCTTTTTGATTCGAACTTCATCTATAAGGTTTCCTTTAGTGAAATAATCTGGCAGTAAACAGGGAGGTGGTTCTGCATGGGAGAGGTTTTATCCCAAAGCGAAATTGATAACCTGCTGGCTGCCCTTAGTACCGGAGAACTTGACGTCGATGAGATGCAGGAGAAGGGCGATAAACAGATTAAGAACTACGATTTTAATCGTCCGACCAAGTTTTCCAAGGAGCATCTGAGAACGCTTGAGATTATTTATGAGCACTATGGAAGATTGTTATCCACAAACCTTTCCGTATTTCTTCGTAAAACGATTCAAATAAATGTAGCCAGCTCTGAGACGGTAACTTTTTCTGAGTTTACCAACGCTTTGGCAAATCCGGTTGTTTTAGGAATTGTCAATTTTCAGCCATTAAATGGAACAATTATTATTGAGATTGCAACGAATCTTGGCTTTACAATAATTGATCGTATGCTTGGCGGAAACGGACAGCCGCTCGAGCGTAACAGAGATTTTACGGAGATAGAGATGACAATCATTGAACGTATGGTTGTCATGTGCATGACACTCATGCGTGATCCGTGGAAGAATGTGGTGAATATTAATCCGGTTCTGGAACGGGTTGAGACAAATCCGCAGTTTGCACAGATTATATCGCCCGGCGATATGATAGCAATTGTGACCTTGAATGTTAAGATTGGTGATGCGGAAGGTTTTATGAATGTCTGTCTTCCTTATTTTACACTGGAAAGTGTAATGGATAAGCTCAATACAAAGTATTGGTTTTCTACGGTACAGGAGAGCAATGAGGAGGACTATACAGCTTACATTGAATCCATGATTAAGAGAGTGGAAGTGCCGGTCAAGGCGATCCTTGGCACGTCTACCGTTTCAGTAAATGATTTCATGGGGTTGCAGGTAGGCGATGTGATTCGGCTTAATACACATGTAGACAGTGAATTGGATGTCTATGTCGGAAATATAAAAAAGTTCACGGCAGTACCGGGTGCTAGTAAGGATGCATATGCGGTGCGGGTTACAAACGTGATCAGAGAGGAGAATTAGCTACATGGATGGTGGAATGTTATCTCAGGACGAGATAAATGCACTGTTAAGTGGGATGGACTTATCCTCAGATTCATCGGCTTCAGATGGGGCATCGAGTGATGCAATGTTATCAGATGTAGAGAAGGATGCGATTGGTGAGGTAGCTAATATCAGTATGGGTTCCTCGGCAACAACCCTGTACTCTCTTGTCAATCAGAAGGTCAATATTACTACTCCGGTTGTTTCCATTGCAAACTGGGACAGTGTACTGGAGGAGTATGAGCGTCCATGCGTATTCATACAGATAAAATATACCGAGGGCCTTGATGGAACCAATATTCTGGTATTGAAAGAGCATGACGTAAAGGTTATCACGGATCTGATGATGGGTAACGACGGTACCAATGTGGACGGAGAGCTTGGAGAATTGCATCTTAGCGCAATCTCTGAGGCGATGAATCAGATGATGGGTGCATCGGCAACCTCGCTTTCTACAATGCTTGGTAAGAAGATTGATATCAGTCCGCCGGATGCGAGTCTTGTTGATTTTACCGAGTTTAGGAGACCTGAGGATATTGCAGAGTTTTTAACCGGAGACTTTGTTCGGATTGCATTCAGAATGCAGATTGGCGATGATCTGGTCGATTCGACGATCATGCAGCTGTATCCGATTGCTTTTGCAAAGTCGTTATATGATACCTTCATTGGTACGCAGATGGGAGGAAATAGTCCGGCAGCGGATACGGCAGAGAAAGCACCGGAGCCGGAGAATCCTTCAAACAATCAGGCGATGGGACAGCCGGTGGATCCTTCCCCGATGATGCAGGGAACAATGCCACAAGGCGGTATGCCGCAGATGGGCTTCCCACAGGGAGGTATGCCTCAGATGGGGTATCCGCAGATGGGAATGCCGCAAATGGGTTTCCCGCAAATGGGATATCCACAAGCTGGAATGCCACAGGGTGGAATGCCTCAGATGCAGAATGTGCAGCCGGCACAGTTCCAGAACTTTTCCGGTGGCTTTGCCCCGATGCAGGCTCCCGAGAATATCGGTCTGATTATGGATGTGTCACTGGAGGTGACGGTAGAACATGGACGAACGAGAAAATCGATTTCGGAAATTTTGGACTTTGCACCGGGAACAATTATAGAGCTTGATAAGATAGCCGGTGAGCCGATAGACATACTTGTCAATGGCAAGTTTGTAGCTAAAGGAGAAGTCGTTGTTGTTGAAGAGAGCTTCGGTGTTAGAGTGACCGAAATAATAAAATAGATGGGAGAAATTGAGAATGGCAAAGAATATTTTAGTTTGTGATGATGCAGCTTTTATGAGAATGATGATCAAGGACATTCTGACAAAGAATGGATATACGGTTGCTGGTGAAGCTGAGAACGGGGTGAAGGCTGTAGAGAAATACAACGAGTTAAAGCCGGATCTGGT
>CALZEZ010000242.1 GCA_945643825.1 uncultured Lachnospiraceae bacterium | reverse complement strand
TGCTTTGCTTTGATAAACAGAAAAGCAAAGTAGAAAAGATGATAAAAGATATAGAAGAAGAATTAGATAAGTGTCCTTATAGTTGTGCCATAGGGGTGGCCTATCGAGAGCACAACGAGGAGCTTCAGGAGCTTTGTGCTCTTGCAGATCAGCAGATGTACATAAAAAAGGAAAAAATGAAAGAATTAATAACATGGAATTGAGGAGAGAATAATATGGATTACATTTCAAGAGACAAGGCGTTTGAATTACTAAAGAAGTATAATAAGGATTCCTTTCATATTCAACATGCACTTACGGTAGAAGCAGTTATGAAATGGTATGCTGCTGAACTGGGATATGCGGAAGATGCAGAATATTGGGGAATCGTTGGACTGCTTCATGATATTGATTTTGAGATGTATCCGGAAGAGCATTGCATCAAAGCTCCCGAGCTTTTGCGCGAAGGTGGTGTAGGAGAAGATATTATTCACGCTGTGTGTTCACACGGATATGGCATTACAGTTGGAAATGGAACAACAATTGATGTGAAACCGGAGCATGAGATGGAAAAGGTTCTTTTTGCGGCAGATGAATTGACAGGACTGATTTGGTCTGCATCACTCATGAGGCCATCCAGGAGTACAAAGGATATGGAACTCAAGTCGCTTAAGAAAAAGTATAGATCAGCTGGATTTGCGGCAGGATGTTCACGGGAAGTGATTGCAAGAGGAGCGCAGCAGCTTGGTTGGGAGTTGGATGAGCTGTTAGATAAAACTCTTAAGGCTATGGCAGCAACAGAGGATGAAATAAAACAACAGATGGAATAGACGAGGAAGAACGGAGTGAAGAAGAGTTACTGGATAGTAGGCGCGGGCATTGTTCTACTTATGATAGCAGGTGTTTTTATCTACAACCATGTGAAGATTTCGGTGAATCGAAATGAGCAAGAGAATGCGATCACGATTATTGGTGGTGCGGATGGACCGACATCAGTATTTTTAGCCGGAAAGCTGGGAGGGAGTAACGACGTGACTGAGTATAAATCAATTTCAATGGATGAGGCGAAGGCGATTTTTGAAGGAGCAGGAGATTACATCATCCTGGATGTAAGAAGAGCAGACGAATTTGCCGAGGGACATATTCCCGGAGCAATCAATGTTGCGAATGAGGATATTGGAGCGGATAAACCGGTAGAACTTCCGGAGGAAGACAAGACGATCTATGTGTACTGCAGAAGTGGACGCAGAAGTAAGGAGGCAGCAGCTAAGCTTGCGGCGATAGGCTATACCAATATCATCGAGTGCGGTGGTATTCTTGACTGGACAGGAGACCTTGAGAAGTAATGAAAAAGGAATGAAGTGTTGACAAGGAGTACTTCCTATGTTAGCATGCAAGTAAACGCTTGCAACGGAGAAGCCTATGTATGATGAAACTCAAGTAAAGATTATCGATGCGACCATGACATTGATCCTTGAGAAAGGATACTCGGGAGCAACAACAAAAGAGATTGCAGCGCTTGCAGGCGTAAATGAATGTACGATATTTCGCCGTTTTCATGAAAAAAAGGAAATTGTATTAGCGGCTCTTGAGATGCCCAAATGGAATCCGGGACTGAAAAAAGAAGATTTTGTATATTGCGGAGAATTGAGAGAAGATTTGATTTCTTTTGCAAAGGTCTACATGGCAAAGGTCACGCCTCGAATGGTAAAGATTTCTATTGGTCTAAGAACTGCAGAGCTGGAGGGGGCTGCTCTGTCGGGGATTATGCAGGTGCCCATGATATTTAAAAGTGTGTTGGTTGAATACTTTACAATGATGCAGGAAAAACACATAATCAGAGAATGTGATGTGAAAGCCTTGGCATTACAATTCCTGTCGATGACGTTCGGGTTTGTTTTTCTGGAAGCTTCCTTTGGGGATACCCTGGTAGGTGTAAGTAAGGATGCGTATATTCAAAGGAGTGTGGAGGTATTCGCTAACGGAATAACGGTAAGCTAGTCATGTGCCTGTTTTGGCAGGCACATAAAAAATACCCCACATGCAAGCAACCACTTGCATTGTTAGAATTTAAAGTTCTGCACGAAGGAGAGAATGTGATTATGAATGAAAAGAAGAGAGTATTTGAAGAGTATCATCCGCTGAGGGCGCTGACAATTATGGCAGTACCGGCTATTGTCAGTCAGCTGATTACGTTAGCTTATAACATTGCTGATACGTGGTTTATTGGGCTGACAGATAATCCGGGTATGGTTGCCGCATGCTCCCTGGTTTTACCTGTTTTTATGTTGTCTGTTTCAATCTCGAATCTCTTTGGAACCGGTGGAGGCAGTCTGGTTTCCCGTTTATTAGGCGACGGAAATGAGACAGAAGCAAAAAAGGTATTTGCTATCAGTCTGTGGATGTCACTTTTATCTGCCTTTGCATTTGTTTGTGTTGTGATGCTGTTTTGTGATCCATTGCTAAATCTTTTGGGTGCAAGTGACCAGACAAGGGATTATGCAAGACAGTATTTGATTTATGTTGTTGGCATAGGTGGAATATTTAATGTAATGTCGATGGTGCTGTCGAACCTGATTCGGAGTGTTGGATATTCGAAAGAAGCTGGAATCGGAATTGGCGCTGGTGGTGTCCTGAATATCTTTTTAGATCCAATCTTTATGTTTTGGATTTTTCCGGATGGAATGCAGGTGACTGGTGCTGCAGTTGCAACCATGCTAAGCAATGTTGTTACCTTTATTTATTTTGTATTTGTCTGTCTCAAAATACGTAGAACCACGGTGATTAGTGTTGATATCCGCCGTGGATTGCCGGAGAAAAAATCAATCAAGGCAATATTTGGCGTTGGAATTCCGGCGGGAGTCTCTGTTTTGTTATTTGATCTTGCCAACATGATTGCCAATAAAAAAATGTCAATCCATGGTGACACGGCGCTGGCTGCTTATGGAATTGTTACGAAGGTGGAGAGACTTCCGCTCAATATCGGAATTGGAATATGTCTGGGAATGATTCCGCTAATTGCATATAACTATTCTTGCAGGAATAAAGCGAGAATGAAACAGATTTTCAACTGTGCTAGGATCCTCGGAATATCAATTGCTGTAGTTTGTGTCATTTTCTATTATTGCTTCAGTGCCGGAATTGTTGCCTTTTTTATAGGGGATGAGGAGACGATACAATTGGGAACTGCTTTTTTACGAGCCAGATGCTTTGCAACTCCTTTTATGTTTTTATGCTTCAATATGGTTCATTACTTCAATGCCATCGGCAAAGGCAGAATATCCTTCTGGCTGGCTGTGGTCAGACAGCTTGTTTTTAACATCCCGATTATGTTGATCTTGAATCACATGTTTGGTGCAGCGGGCCTGGTGTGGACACAGCTTATTGCTGACATTTGTACTGTTCTCTTTTCATATGGAGTT
>CALZEZ010000241.1 GCA_945643825.1 uncultured Lachnospiraceae bacterium | reverse complement strand
TTCATATGCGATTTCATGCCATCAATATCTTTAAAATATCTGACATGACGAAGCATGTTAGTCTTATCAAATCCAATTGTCTGAACTGTCATGGTGGATTTCATCCAGTTCAAATTATTAGCAGAAGCAACCACACAAGCAATGCCGGCACCCGCCATACTGATCTTTGACATGGAAGCGAATTCAAAGACTAAATCAGGGTTTCCTGCAGCCACACACGCTCCCAGAATCTCCAATAATGAATCCGCTTTGTCTTCATATAAATCATGAACACAATAAGCATTATCCCAATAAATTCTGAAATCCTCCGCCGCAGGCTTTAATCCCGCAAGCCGGCGAACGGTATCATCCGAATATGTTATTCCTGATGGATTAGAATATTTTGGAACACACCAGATTCCCTTCACCATCGGATCTCCGTTCACATATTTTTCAACCAAATCCATATCCGGTCCATCTTCTGTCATAGGTATATTAATCATTTCAATACCAAACAATTCCGTAATCTTAAAATGTCTGTCATATCCCGGTACCGGACATAGGAACTTTACATGCTCCAGCTTACACCATGGTGTGGAACCGCATACTCCAAAATTCATCGAACGGGATATGGCATCATACATGATAGGTAAGCTCGCATTACCACATACGATAACATTCTCAGCCGACACCTCCAGAATATCCGCCATCAGTTTTCTTGCCTCGGGAATACCTTCCAATCCACCGTAATTTCTGCAGTCCATTCCGTTTTCGGAGAGCATGGAATCAGACCCACCTAAAGCATCAAACAGTTTATTTCCCATATCAAGCTGTGCCGGAGCCGGTTTTCCCCTCGACATGTCAAGACTGATTCCCTTACCCTTAACATCTTCGAATTGTTTCTCCAAATCCGCTTCCATCTCAAGCAACTGCTCTTTACTCATTGATTTCAGTGATTCCATTATACTAACCAGACCTTTCTAAAAGTAATTGTTTGTTGGATAATCGTATACAATCATACACCAGCTACCATTCTACTACACTGTTCTATGATAAGCAATAAAAAAAGAGCACGAATTTCAATGAAATTCATGCCCTATTTTTGTTATTTCGCGTAATCAATCACTCGCGACTCTCTAATCACATTCACTTTAATCTGCCCCGGATATTCCAATTCAGCTTCGATTTGTTTTGAAATATCTCTGGCCAGCAATACCATGTCTGCATCAGAAATTTGTTCAGGAACTACCATAACACGGATTTCTCTACCTGCCTGGATAGCAAAAGATTTGTCAACACCTTTGAAATTGTTTGTAATGTCTTCTAATTGTTTTAACCTGGTCGTATATGTTTCCAACGTTTCTCTTCTTGCACCCGGTCTGGCTGCCGAAATTGTATCAGCTGCCTGAACAATGCATGCAATAAGAGAGGTGGCTTCAACATCACCATGATGGGATTCTACCGCATTAATAACGATATTTGACTCTTTGTATTTTCTACAAAGTTCAGAGCCCAACTGAATATGTGACCCCTCCATCTCATGGTCAACTGCCTTACCGATGTCATGCAGTAAACCAGCGCGCTTTGCCATTCTCACATCGAGTCCCATCTCTGCCGCCAAAAGGCCGGAAAGCTGTGCAACCTCAATTGAATGCTTTAGCGCGTTTTGACCATAACTGGTCCGAAACTTCATCTTACCAAGTAATCTTACAAGTTCTGGGTGAATTCCATGAACACCAACTTCAAGAGTTGCTGCTTCACCCTCTTCCTTAATCATCACTTCTACTTCTTTTTGCGCTTTCTCAACCATTTCTTCGATGCGAGCAGGATGAATCCGCCCATCAACGATAAGCTTTTCTAGCGCAATACGAGCGACCTCACGACGAATTGGATCAAAGCCTGAAAGAATAACCGCTTCGGGTGTATCGTCAATGATCAAATCCACACCGGTCATTGTCTCAAGGGTTCTAATGTTTCTACCCTCTCTACCAATAATTCGTCCTTTCATTTCATCGCTAGGAAGTGATACAACCGAGATCGTTGTTTCGGATACATGATCCGCTGCGCATCTCTGAATCGCAGAAACCACATATTCCTTTGCTTTTTTGTCTGCCTCTTCCTTTGCCCTGGTCTCAAGTTCCTTGACCATGACTGCTGTCTCATGTTTTACTTCATCTTCAACAATTTTCAATAAGAAATCTTTTGCCTGCTCTGAGGTTAATCCTGAAATCCGTTCGAGTTCCTGTACTCTTTGCTCGTTCAGCTTGGAAATTTCTTCTTTCTGTTTCGCCAGTAGTTCTTCCTTCGCTGTTAAACCTGCTTCACGTTTCTCAAGTGCGTCTGCCTTTTTGTCGATGTTCTCTTCCTTCTGCTGGACTCGTCTCTCGTAACGCTGCGCCTCTGCTCTTCGTTCTTTGATTTCCTTATCCAATTCGTTCTTAGTACGAATGGATTCCTCCTTCACTTCAAGCAGTGCTTCACGTTTTTTGCTCTCAGAAGTCTTTAAAGCCTCATCAATAATCTCCCGGGCTTTTGCCTCTGCGTTACCGATTTGCGACTCAACAGTCTTCTTGTGACGATTCGTTGCAATGACAGCCGTAACTGGAACAGAAACAAGTAAGGTAACTACCACAGCTATAATGACATACACAAGCATGTACAGGAGCACCTCCTTATTAAATTTTCATTGTTCCAAAATCCTATTAAGGATGGAAATACATACCCTCATTAGCATATTTACAACAAATCAATTCTAAACTGAAAATTAACTTATGTCAAGTAGCAGATACTTTCTTATAGAGTCTGAACGAAACCCTCTTCGATACAGGAACGCTGCCATCTTCTGTTTTTCTTTATAATCTGCATGTTCTTTATCAAAATGCTTTTTTTCAAGTAATCTCGCAATCATGACTTCTTCATCATACTTTGTTCCCTCATCAAGCATATGCTTCCAGCATTCTCGAACCAGTTCCGCTGCAACTCCCTTTTTAACAAGATCATTTTCCATTCTCTTATAAGTGCGGATTTCCTTATAGTATTCCAAATAATTCTCCGCATACCTGATATCATCTACATAATGAAACGACTTCACATAGTCAATAGCCGCCTGAATTTCATCAGAAGAGTACTCTCTCTTATTCAATTTGTCCCTGAGCTGTTTCTCGGTATAGTCTCGTGCCGTCAAAAGATTCATTGCACACAAAACAGCCGTCTCCTTATGCTCCATGATGATTACTTATCTTCCTTCTTGCCATTTTCCGGTTTTGCTTCATCCTCTGCATTAAAGCCATAAAGTGCTCTCACTCTTTGATCTATTTCTGCAAAAACTGCCGGATTCTCTTCGAGATATGTTTTGGCATTTTCCCGCCCTTGTCCGATTTTATTTCCTTCATAGGCATACCAGGCACCGCTCTTAATAATTATATTATTGCTCACCGCAAGAT
>CALZEZ010000240.1 GCA_945643825.1 uncultured Lachnospiraceae bacterium | reverse complement strand
CGTCGCCTCCCAAAAGATATACGTCCGGATCCATGGTGCTTGCTATGGAGAATGCAGGACAGCTGATTGAAGAGGAGGAGCTTCGCGAACAGATTAAGGGTTCCGGAATCGGAACCTCAGCGACACGTGCCGAGATTATACATAAGCTTGTCAGAATCGGATATTTGAATCTGAACCAGAAGACGCAGATTTTATCACCGGAGAGGCTTGGGGAAATGGTGTATGAGGTTGTTTCCATGACGGTTCCGGCGCTTCTTAATCCAAAAATGTCTGCATCCTGGGAGAAGGGATTGGATGGTATTACAAACGGAACCGTGGAGATGGAGGATTACCGGGAAAAGCTGGAGGAGTTTATTCGAACGGAGACCGTCTCCATGATCAATCAGGATTTGAAGGTGCCACTGGCTGAGAAGATCAGTCCGTTTGCTGGTAAGAACGGGCGAGGTCTCGGAGCAAAGAGAAAGCTTGGTGTAAGCTGCCCAATCTGTGGCGGAGAGATAGAAACAACGCCTTTTGGCTTCGGCTGTTCGAATTATAAGAAGGATGATCCGGAAAGCTGTAAGTTTTCGATTGGTAAAATTGCAGAGAAGGACATTCCGGAGGAACAGGTTTTAAAGCTACTGACGAATGGAAAAACAGATACCATTCGCGGCTTTAAATCGAAGGCAGGAAAGAGATTTGATGCCTGTCTCGTTTTAAGTAAAGACGAACAGAATCACGTGACGGGAATCCGGTTTGACTTTGAAGGAGTGGAGCCGGCAAGAGTAAAGGATGTTGTGTGTCCTGTCTGTGGAAGTGAAATTGTCAAAACAGCGTTTGGATATGGCTGCAGTGCTTATCAGAAAGAGAACGAAAACAGCTGCAGATTCTCAATCGGAAAGATTGCCGGAAAGGACTTGTCAGAGTCGAGTGTACGAGAGCTCCTTGTCACAGGTAAAACCGGAACCATACGTGGTTTTAAAGGAAAGAATGGAAAAAAATTTGACGCTTGCCTTAAGTTGCAGAAGGATGCTGACGGAAAGGTGACAGGCATTGCTTTTGATTTTGAAAGTGTTGAACCGATTAAGCTCAAAGGAGTCGTCTGCCCACTGTGTGGTGGAGATATCCAGAAAACAAAATTTGGTTATGGGTGTTCAAATTATGGTCGTGACAGAGAGGATAGCTGTCGTTTTGTGATAGGAAAGATTGCCGGGGTGACTTTAAAGGATGCGCAGGTTAAGGAACTTCTTACAAACCGCCATACAGAGCCGATTGACGGATTTGTTGCAAAAACAGGAATGATGTTTCGTGCGCCACTTAAGCTCACGGAGGATGGTAGGATTGCCTTTGATTTTCCGGAGAAACAAGCTCCGGTGCAATCTACACTTCCCTGCCCGAAATGTGCAAAGCTGTTGCTTAAGAGTGAGTGGAACTACGAGTGTTCCTGTGGCTTTAAGCTAAGGTATACCGTTGCTTCTGTGAAGCTTGAGCAGGAATGTCTGGAAGAGTTATTAAAGAATGGGCGAACAAAGGAAAAAGTAACCGGATTTGTCTCCAAAGCAGGAAATCCATTTGATGCCTATTTAAAATACACAGATGGGAAAATAGAATTTGATTTTGAGGAGAGAGAAGATCATGGACAGAATGTTGATTAAAAATCTTTATAATCTGGAAGAAACCATTGCTGCATCGTTTTTTGATGGAGCGCAATATCCATGGGAACTGTTGGGAGAAATCGGGGAGTACATAGTAAAGCTTGGGAATTCCCTGGATCCGGAGAAGTATGAAAAGCGAGCAGAAAATGTTTGGGTTGCAAGGAATGCGAAGGTCTTTGACAGTGCCTATCTGGGAGGTCCCTGCATTATTGATGAGGAAGCAGAGGTAAGGCATTGTGCCTTTATCCGTGGGAATGCTATAGTCGGAAAGGGGGCGGTTGTTGGTAATTCTACAGAGCTTAAAAATGTGATTCTTTTTAATAAAGTACAGGTTCCCCATTACAATTATGTGGGTGACAGTATCCTGGGATATAAGTCTCACATGGGAGCAGGTTCGATTACCTCCAACGTCAAGAGTGATAAAACACTTGTAACGATCCGGTGTGGAGAGAAGGTAGTAGAGACTGGACGAAAGAAGATGGGAGCGATGCTTGGAGATGGTGTTGAAGTCGGCTGTAACAGCGTATTAAATCCGGGAACCGTGATCGGAAGAGGTTCCAGTGTATATCCCACCTCAAGCGTACGAGGTTTTATTCCCGAAAATCATATTTTCAAGTCGACGAATTGTGTTGTCGCGAGACAATAAAAATGTTTTTTGGATAAAGGACTGGATTTTTTGTTCCAAATATGCGAAAATAGCAATAATGTGTGGCATAGATCTGTCACCGAATATTTACTCATATTGAAAGGAGTTTTCACATGATCTATTCTAAAGAAGTTGAAGAGATGTGTACAGTAGCGCAGGGCGTTCATCATGGCTGTGCTCCCATTCCTGAAGAAGCAAAATGGGTTCAGGCAAAGAAAGTGGAAGATATTTCCGGTTTTACTCATGGTGTGGGCTGGTGCGCACCTCAGCAGGGTGCCTGCAAGTTGTCCTTAAATGTTAAGGAGGGTATCATCCAGGAGGCTCTTGTTGAGACCATTGGATGTTCCGGTATGACTCACTCCGCTGCTATGGCAGCTGAGATTCTTCCGGGTCTTACAGTTATGGAGGCATTAAATACAGATCTTGTTTGTGATGCTATCAATACTGCTATGAGAGAGCTTTTCCTTCAGATCGTTTACGGTCGTACGCAGAGTGCTTTCTCTGAGGAAGGTCTTCCGGTGGGAGCTGGTCTTGAGGATCTTGGCAAGGGTCTTAGAAGCCAGGTTGGTACAATGTATGGTACATTAAAGAAAGGTCCTCGTTACCTTGAGATGGCAGAGGGATATGTAACCGGTATCGCTTTAGATAAAGATGATCAGATTATCGGATATAAATTCGTAAGTCTTGGTAAGATGACCGACTTCATTAAGAAGGGTGATGATCCGAACACTGCATACGAGAAGGCTTGCGGTCAGTATGGTCGTGTTGATGATGCTGTCAAGATCATTGATCCTAGAACTGATAAGGAGGTAAAATAATCATGGCATTATTTGAATCTTATGAAAGACGTATTGATAAAATTAATGGCGTTTTAAACAGCTATGGCATTGCTTCCATCGAGGAAGCTGAGAAGATCACCAAGGATGCCGGTCTTGATGTGTACGAGCAGGTTAAGAAGATTCAGCCGATCTGCTTTGAGAACGCATGCTGGGCATATACTGTTGGTGCTGCCATTGCTATTAAGAAAGGAGCAAGAAAGGCTTCTGATGCGGCTGCAGCAATTGGTGAAGGTTTACAGGCATTCTGTATTCCCGGCTCCGTTGCTGATACCCGTAAGGTTGGTCTTGGACATGGTAACCTTGGAAAAATGT
>CALZEZ010000239.1 GCA_945643825.1 uncultured Lachnospiraceae bacterium | reverse complement strand
CACCTGTGACACGCCATCACATAAAACACCCCGTATATTATATTCTCCACTTATGTGAAATGTTCCTTGATTTGTTTCTATTACTAATTCTTCCGCCCTTCCATCTTCACGAAATCTGGAAACTGACATCCTATATACCCTCAGCTTCTTTGGATTGTCCAGCTCTACAAATCCGCTCCTTATCATTCTTTCTCCCAGATTTTTTGCACTCATCTGTTTATTTTCATACTCCCAGCGATACCATGCTTCCTCTTCTTCCATAGGATCTAACGCCGAGGTGGAATAGTAGGTAAGAAGCTGTGGTTCATTGTCCTGCAGTCTGATTTCACCTGACGTCGCATCTACTGCAGCATCACACTCCGGTGTTCTCTTTCGATTTGCATACACCTGAAAGGCTGTGCTGTCATCCACATCCGCATAGTTCCAGACCGGATGTTCCTGTGGCTGTCCCTCCTCCATCCATTTTCTTCTGGCTTCTATCTGGTATGCGGCATAAGTTCTTGCACATACTGCCTGCGCCTTTAGAGCCTCAGTCGGATAAGTGGAGGGCATCTCACCGGGTAGTACACTTTTTATATAGGATTCAAGATCAATCGAATTGATAAGTACATATCCATCCGGAGTTTCATAGAGCTCCATTCTGCCTTCATAGGTAGGGTTTCCATCAGCGCGTTGGATAGAATAGACTGTAGCATTGTCCCATTTCCCAATCAGCTTATTTTCCTCCCAGTTATCCTTTTTAATAAAGTACTCCTTTTCTGCTCCAGTTCCGATCATTACTTCGTCATGATAATACCCGCAATATCCATCATTTTGAATCAATACCTGAATCGTCTGCGGCAGACAATACCTCAGATCTTTCTGTTCCACCGCAGCTGTTTCTGTCGGCTCTCTTTGCAAAATTATTTCCTCAGCCGGAGGTTTCTCGATCACCTGCTCCTTCACAGCCTGATCCGACAAAGTCATTTTTTTTTCTCTGACTGCTGACAAAAGTAATGCAAATCCAGCAGCCACTACAATGAGCTTACTAATAATCAGAACCTTTCTCTTCACTCATTCTACTCCCGACATTTTTTCATAACAAAACAGCCCATAACATGTATGGACTGTTCTAATCATTGGTTCATTTTCAATTCCTATGTACCCCAAAATGCCGGTTCCTATTTTTTGACTCCTAGCATTCTGCTAGGTGGGTGACCGCAACCGATACTTCTGCCTTCCCCTGCATCGGGATAAATCCTCGGGAGGCTTGACATCCATATGGCAATATAGGAATCCCGTTTAAAGTAACTGTAGGTTCAAAAACATAGGAGTTATCGAACATTTCAGGTTATAATTATTATATCCCAAACATCGCAAAAATACAAGTGGTTTCCTATTGCAAAGTAAACATTTCTGCAATAGCCTGAAGCCTCTTGACAGACTCGATGCAATCTGCAACAAGCTCATTGTTCTGTACCGTCTGTTCTACCATATCTGTTGTTTTCTCCGCAATATCGGCAACTCCGATCGTGGATTCATTTACGGTAGAATTAATACCATTAATTGCCTCTGCAATGTCTGAAATTGTATTATTCAGATTATTAACAGCACCCTCTATCTTTGTCATACTCTGTTCAAAAGCACCCGCATCATCATGATACTGCTCAGAAACAGAAGCAAACTGGGAATAATCCTTTAATACCACATTTTCCAGGAATTCCATAGTATCCTTCAGACAATCTGCCAGACTGCCTACCGCTACATTGACTTCTCCAACAATTGAATTGATATTTCCAACTGTCTCAGAAGTCTGCCCGGCAAGACTACTGATCTCCGAAGCAACAACAGCAAAGCCTCTTCCAGCTTCTCCTGCCCTCGCAGCCTCAATGGATTGCATTTAAGGATAACAGACTTGTCTGGGAAGAAATACTCATAATAGCACCAGTCAGCTCATCAATCTTTCCTACCGCCTTGGAATCCTCAATTGCACGCTCAGACTTCTCTTTTACCGACTCATATAGCTTATTGGTTTTCTCGATTGCCGTGTTGGTATTGATCTTAAGCTGTGTTGCACGCTCTCTTACCTCTGCCGACAGCTCCTCACCCTCCCGGGACATCGCCAAAATATCATCTGCGCCGTTCTTCATCTGGGTAATATTTCCATTGATAGTCTCTGTCGTTGCGGCAGTCTCCTGCATACCAGCAGCAAGCTGCTGCGTTGTTGCACTGTTATCCGTACACTTATTATTAATCTCCTCAGAGATATCCTTAACCTCATTAACATTATTGGTAATCTGCGTGTTTACTTCCTCAATATCGTTTACCATTCCTCGCAGGTTCGCACGCATTTCCTGTGCAGCACGACCAATCTTTCCAATTTCATCCTTTCTTGCACAGATTTTGGCACTGGCTGGATTGCTGACGAAATTGAACTTAGAGGTTTCTAACAGAATATTGGTTAATGTCTGTAACGGCTTTATCATAACCATCGAAGCAAAATATGCAAACACTGATAATAGAATCAGTATGATAACCAAACCACCAAAATAGCGGTTGCGGATAGCATAAATGTTCTGGAAAACTTCATTCTCATCTGCCGAGATAACCATAATGCTCTGATCATCCAGCATCATATAGGCAGCATATTTCATGGCTCCCTTAAACTCATAACTGGTCACAGTGACTCCCTGTGGCATAATCCCCTTCGCCATGTTCTGAACAACTCCGGTAACGACAACATTCTCGACCGGGCTGCCAATTTTGCTCTCGGTTGGATGATACATCATAATTCCTTCTGAAGAGACCACATAAATATAAGAGGATGAGATACCTTTAATTCCTGCACCACTCAACAAATTAGAATAGGAATTATAATCGCCCTCTACTAAATCGCCATTCTTCAATGCGTTGTTCATAATAACACCATAGGCGTCTGTCAGTGCTTCCAGTTGATCATGAGCATTTCCTCTTATCATTTCCTGCATACGCGGAATCATGACCCAATAGCTGAGCACACTGGTCAATACCACAGCAAAAATGGAAAATAGCATAATCTTGAAACTCATCGACTGAAAAAAACTTACTTTATCAGTGCTTTTTGTTTTCATTATCGTATCCCTCCGAGAGATTTTTTCTTATTTTACCATTTTTCAGTGAAAATGTACAGTAAATTCATTATTATGCCACAAGCATACTATGTTTCAACAAAAGAATCCCCTGAATCATCAGGGGATTCCTACTATTTCACTGCAGAAAATTGCATCTTATTTCAACATTGTATTGTTGATTAATTTCTGGAAAATTCCAGAATTCTAGAATTTACCTGCCTTAGCAGCTTCCTCAATCGCAACTGCAACAGCAACGGTTGCGCCAACCATCGGGTTATTACCCATACCTGTATTTTATTATAAAATATGCAAATGTGTGTTATGTAATGTTTATAAATGCTAGT
>CALZEZ010000238.1 GCA_945643825.1 uncultured Lachnospiraceae bacterium | reverse complement strand
GATTGAGGAGGTTGGTGCCGCGGGCGGGGCAGAGGTCAAGGAGAATAATATTGCACTGTGGCTGACACCGGCAGTTAATATTCACAGAAGTCCACTTTGCGGCAGAAACTTTGAATACTATTCTGAGGATCCTTATGTGGCAGGGAAGCTTGCTGCGGCAATGGTTCGCGGCATACAGAGTAATCGCATCGGTGCAACCGTCAAGCATTTTGCTCTGAATAATAAAGAAACCAATAGGAAGTACAGCGATTCCAGAGCCTCAGAGAGAGCAATCCGTGAAATCTATCTGAAACCCTTTGAGATTATTGTGAGGGAAGCAGATCCCTGGAGTGTAATGACATCCTATAATATTATCAACGGACATCAGGCATCTGAGAATAAGGAGATGATTGATGGCATCCTGCGTGAGGAATGGGGCTTCGATGGCTTTGTTACAACAGACTGGTGGACCTGTGGAGAACATTATAAGGAGATTAAGGCTGGAAATGATGTAAAGATGGGATGCGGTTTCCCTGAGAGAGTTCTCATGGCTCTGGAGAAGGGAGCAATTACCAGAGAAGAGATGGAAATATGCGCAAAACGTGTGCTTGCCATGATTTTAAAATTGGATTAATTTCTGAATAAACAGGAAGAAGACCGGATATACTAAGTGCGAGTAAGAAAATATATATGAGCAAACTTATATAGGAGGTTCTTATGAGCAAAGTATTAGATTATATTGCACTGATTGTCGTGATTATCGGTGCGGTCAATTGGGGACTGATCGGTTTTTTCCGTTTTGATTTGATAGCAGTTCTGTTCGGAGATATGAGCTGGTTTTCCCGGATTGTATACGGACTGGTCGGAATTTGTGGGCTTTATCTGTTCACATTCTTCATGAAGATTGGTGACGAGGCTTAAAAAGTTCCCGGGAGCATTAATGTTTCCGGGAGCTTTTCTTTACATTAGCGATTCACGATGCTACAATAGGGAGAAGTGACAAACGAGGAGAATGAGAAGATGCTATTGCTCAAACAGATGTGTGTGCTTTTTGCAATCATGTTAATCGGATTGTATGCCTATAAGAAGAGCATTATTGATGATGCGTCCTGTAAGAAGCTGTCGGGAATTGTAGTAAAGATTGCCAATCCGGCACTTGTTCTAAGCAGTATTACCGGAGATACCAGAATCCCGAAGGATCAGTTTTTTAAAACCTTTCTAACAGCAGTTCTGGTGTATGCCGTTTTACTTGTGCTTGCTAAGATTGTACCGATGCTCCTTCGTGTAAAAAGGGATGAGCAGGGCGTTTACAAGGCAATGATTGTATTCTCTAACATTGGATTTATGGGATTCCCGGTGGTAAATGCCGTGTACGGTCCGGATGCACTTTTGTATGCCTCTTTGTTTATGATTCCATATAATGTGTTGATCTATACGTACGGCATAAGTGCAATGCGGCATACAGAGGAAAAGAAAGGAATGAGGGAACTGCTAAGGAGCATTTTCAATGTAGGGACAGTGTTTTGCTGTATTGCAATTGCACTTTATCTCTTTGATGTGCATATCCCGGAGGTCCCTGCCCAGATTATTGACACACTCGGCGGCTTGACAGCACCACTCAGTATGATGGTTATCGGTGCTTCATTTGCAAATATGAATATGAGGGAACTGTTCACAGATGGAAAGCTGATTATTTTCTCTGTGATAAAGCTGTTACTGATTCCGGTTGCAGGTCTGTTTGTTCTGCACTATGCGATTACGGATCCGAAGCTGTATGGTGTGCTGTTGGTGATGCTGGCCACGCCGGTAGGATCCATGACAGCAATGTTAGCACAGGAATATGACGGCAATTATTCGCTGGCATCCAGGGGAGTGGCAATCACTACGATTCTGTCTATTGTGACAATGCCGCTTGTATCTGCGGTGACGGCGTTATTTTAGAGGAGGAATATATGGGAATACGTTATGATGAGCAAAGTGCCGGGTTTATACTGGACACAGAGAACACAACCTATGCAATTGGTATTGCGGATGAGGAAGGATTTGTAGGACATGCCTATTATGGGCATAAGCTGTCTGAGCTTGACACCTCCTATCTGATGCGAGTGAAAAACAGTGACACCGTGCCATCCAGGAATAACCGTGATCGATGTGGTTTTCTGAATGCCTTTCCGGAAGAGTTTCCGGGAAATCATGCCGGAGATTACAGAGAGCCTGCTATTGAGGTGCTTGACGGGAATGGGCATCGGGGAGTCTGCTTCTTTTATAAGAGTCATGCCATTTTTGCCGGCAAGAAGAAGCTTCCGGGGCTGCCGGCAACCTTTGGATCGAAGGAGGAATGTGAGACGTTAGAGCTTATGCTGGAGGATCCGGTACTGAAGCTCCAGGCGGTGCTGTCCTATACGGTATTTCCGAAGGAGGATGTTATTACACGAAGTGTCCGTGTTGTAAATCAGGCAGCAAACCCGATTTATCTTACTCGTATTTTTTCTATGAGTATGGATATGGATCAGAGTGACTATCAATTGCTTACCTTGCATGGCTCCTGGGCGAGGGAGAGACAATTGGAGTTTCGAGATATTGCATATGGAAAACAAAGCGTTGGAAGTATAAGGGGCAAATCCTCTCATCAGGAGAATCCCTTTATGGCTCTGGTCTCAGCAAATGCCACACAGGAGACAGGGGAAGTTTATGCGTTTAACTTTGTTTACTCCGGTGACTTTCTTGCGCAGGTTGAGAAGAGCCAGTTTGGTCAGCTTCGTCTGTCCATGGGAATCCATCCACAGAATTTCTGCTTTAAGCTGAAGGCGGGAGAGAGCTTTTATGCGCCTGAGGTGGTCATGACTTATTCGGATCAGGGGCTTGGCAAGATGACGCGAAGCTTTCATGACGTATATCGAGATCATCTGATCCGCAGCAAGTATGTGAAGTCAAGTCGTCCGGTATTAATCAATAACTGGGAGGCAACGTATTTCGATTTTGATACGCAGAAGCTTTTAGATATCGCCAGATCGGCAAAGGCAGCAGGAATAGAGATGCTTGTCATGGATGATGGATGGTTTGGACATCGTGTGGATGACAATTCCAGCCTGGGAGACTGGTATGTAAATGAGCAAAAGCTCCCCGGGGGCGTAAAATATCTTGCAGAAGAGATACATAAGCTTGGACTTAAGTTCGGAATCTGGTTTGAGCCGGAGATGATTTCGGAGGATTCCGATGTTTACCGTGCACATCCGGATTGGGCGATTTCCATTGACGGAAGAACCCCCTGCCGTATGCGAAATCAGTATGTATTGGACATCACCAGAAAGGAAGTTTCTGACTATGTCTATGAGTGTGTGGCCGCTGTTCTTCGCAGTGCAAATATCGAATATGTAAAGTGGGACATGAACAGACCGCTGTGTGATCTGGCTTCCAAGGGACTGGGCAGTGCAAACCAGGGGGAACTGAGCCATCGGTATGTTCTGGCT
>CALZEZ010000237.1 GCA_945643825.1 uncultured Lachnospiraceae bacterium | reverse complement strand
ATGTTTTTTAAGAATAAGGGAGCCGTTGTGATGTTAACTATCATGCTGGCACTGATCCTTTTTACCTTTATTCAGCCACTTCTTCCGGGGCAGTTTGATCCCTATACGGTCAACAATGATCCCAAGCGATTTATTCCTCTTCGAAATGTGCAGCCGAATGCGACCTTTTGGTTTGGAACGAATAATATCGGGCAGGATCTCTGGGCACGTATCTGGGCAGGAACGAGAACGTCTCTTTTTATAGGTTTCTGTGTGGCAATTATTGAGGCTGTCGTAGGAATTACGATGGGAGTGCTCTGGGGATATTTGCGAAAACTGGATTTCTTTTTTACCGAGCTATATAACGTACTTGATAATATTCCGCAGACAATCATTTTGATTCTGGTATCTTATATTCTGTCTCCGAGTGTCAAGACGCTGATTCTGGCGATGTCTCTTACCGGCTGGATTGGTATGGCAAGGTTCATCCGAAACCAGATTCTCGTCATAAGAGACCGTGACTACAATCTGGTTTCGAGATGCCTTGGAACGCCAACCAGACGAATGATCATGAAGAATCTGTTACCGTATCTGGTATCGGTCATCATGCTTCGTATGGCACTTGCGATTCCGGGGGCAATTGGCAGTGAGGTATTTATCACCTATATTGGACTGGGACTTCCGGCTACAACAGCGAGCCTTGGGACACTGATCAACGATGGACGAGCCGTTATGATGAATGCGGCACAGCGCTACCAGCTCATTTTCCCAACCGTAGTGACATCGATTGTTACGATTGCATTTTACATTGTGGGTAATGCATTCTCGGATGCAGCTGACCCTAAGAACCACAGATAAGGAGGGAGCACTTTGCAACAGGAGGTTATTCTATCCGTCAAGGATTTAGATATCAAATTTACATTGCGCGGCAAGGTTCTCCATGCAATCCGTAACGTATCTCTGGATGTGTATAAGGGGGAGAGCCTGGCTATTGTGGGAGAATCGGGCTCCGGAAAGTCCGTCTTTACGAAGTCGTTTATGGGACTTCTTGATGGTAATGGTTTCATTCCCAATGGAGAGATTCTGTTTGAAGGACAGGATTTGGCAAAGCTTAAGAAGGAGAAGGACTGGAGAAAGATTCGCGGTGGTAAAATCGCGATGATCATGCAGGATCCGATGACCTCGCTTAATCCGCTTAAGACAATCGGGGCACAGATTGCAGAGGCAATCAAGCTGCATCAACCGCAGGTGAAGGGCAGAGAAGCGATTCAGGCAAAGGTTGAGCAGTATCTGACCGAGGTTGGTATCACAGAGCCGGCAAGAAGAAGCAGACAGTATCCACACGAGTTTTCCGGTGGTATGCGGCAACGTGTTGTGATAGCCATTGCGCTTGCCTGTGAGCCGGAGATCCTGATCTGTGATGAACCTACGACGGCATTAGATGTAACGATTCAGGCGCAGATTATCGATCTGCTCAAGCAGTTAAAAGAGAAATATAAGCTGACCATAGTGTTTATCACCCATGATCTGGGTGTTGTGGCCAATATTGCAGACCGGGTTGCGGTTATGTACGCAGGAAATTTTGTGGAAATTGGTCTGGCTTCTGAGATTTTCTATGATTCCAGACATCCTTATACATGGGCGCTTCTTTCTTCTCTGCCTCAGCTTGGCCAGAAGGGCGAAGATTTGTTTACAATCAAGGGAACGCCTCCGAATCTGTTTAAGGAAGTGGTGGGGGATGCTTTTGCACCCAGAAATCCGAAGGCACTCACGATCGACCATATGGAAGAACCGCCCTTCTTTGATGTCACACCGACACATAAGGCAAAGACATGGCTGCTTGATCCCAGAGCACCGAAGGTTGAGCCGCCAGAGATTATAAAACAGCTAAAAGCGATGGAGGTGACTGCGTAATGGGTACAGAACGTGAAGTATTGTTAGAGGTTAAGAATCTCCACGTCACCTTCGGCAAGGGAAGAAAAGCGTTTGAAGCTGTGAAGGGGGTCGATTTCTCCGTTTATAAGGGAGAGACCTTTGGAATCGTCGGAGAGTCGGGATCCGGAAAAACGACAATCGGGCGTGCGATCATGCGTATTCATCCAACCTCGGATGGTGAGATTTTCTATTGTGGCGAGCGCATTAACGGTAAGATCAGCAAGGAACTGGATGACAAGGTGATTCAGGAGATTCAGATGATTTTCCAGGATCCGATGGCTTCCTTAAATGAGAGAGCCAAGGTTGACTATATTGTCAGTGAGGGACTCCGCAATATTAAGAATGGACTGAGTGAGAAGGAAATTCAGGAAAAGGTTGCACAGGCATTGGCAGATGTAGGTCTTCTGCCGGAGTTTGCAAGCCGGTTTCCGCATGAGTTCTCCGGTGGACAGAGACAGCGTATCGGAATTGCGAGGGCACTGATCATGGAGCCAAAGTGCATCATTGCAGATGAGCCGATCTCGGCACTGGATGTCTCAATCCGTGCACAGGTACTGAATCTATTGTCAGATCTTCAGAAGAAGAAAGGAATCACGTATATCTTTATTGCGCACGATCTTTCTGTTATGAAATATTTTACAGACCGGATTGCCGTTGTTCATAAAGGACAGATTGTGGAGCTTGCAGAGACGAAGGAGCTGATTGAGCATGCCTGCCATCCGTATACCAGAGCGCTTCTGTCTGCAATTCCGATGCCGGATCCGGAATATGAGAAGAAAAAGAAGCTGCTCATCTATGATCCGGAGATGCATGAGTATGACGAGAATCCGCCTGCATGGAATGAGGTAAGAGACAAGCACTTTGTACTTGCCAATGATGCCGAGATAGAGGCATGGACATAGAATCAATAGAAGAGGAGTGGAATAGATGGAGAAGATAGAATCCATGGAGGATTTTGCTGCAGAATTGGAGGAGTCTTATAAGACGCTGGAGGAATACCAGAATTACGACATACCAGAAGAGGATATGACGGCATGGGAGACTCTCAAGCAGATGCAGGAAGAGAATACAATTGTGACAGTCAAGGTAACGGAGAGTGTTCCGGCAGGTGCGGTGGCATATGTAGAGGAAATCCGTGGTTTTATCCCGGCCTCTAAGCTTGCACTAACCTATGTGGAGGATACTTCGGAATATGTGGGAAAATCACTTCGTGTACGTGTGATTTCCGTGGATCCGGAGATTCAGAAGCTGGTGCTGTCTGCAAAATCTGTTCTGGAGGAAGAGCAGGAGAGTGAGAAGCAATCCAAGATTGCGCGTATCGTTCCGGGGACAATTGTAGAAGGAACCGTAGAAAGTCTGCAGACCTATGGTGCTTTTGTGAATATAGGAGACGGCTTGACCGGACTTGTGCATATCTCCCAGATTTGTGATAAGCGGATCAAGAAACCATCTGAGGTTCTCAAGGTCGGTGAAAAGGTGAAGGCAAAGATTCTAAAGACCGAGAATGGTAAAATCTCTCTCAGCATCAAGGATGCGGTCGAAGGAGAAGCC
>CALZEZ010000236.1 GCA_945643825.1 uncultured Lachnospiraceae bacterium | reverse complement strand
CTGAACTGGAAAGCATTGAAGGGGTGGCATCTGCCAGTGCTACCGGCCTTCTGGAAGAAAGTGTCAATGTCATCATCCGCCAGGAAAAGATTGATGCGATCAATGAGCAGGTATTTGGATCCATTGATGTGGAAATTGACGAGGCGAAGGAAGAACTTGCGGATAAAAAGCAGGAGGTTTATGACGGACAGGCAGAGCTCGCGGATGCCCGTCAGGAGCTTGCGGATTCAGAGGTGGAACTGGAAGAAAGCCGCCAAAAACTGGAAGATTCCAAGAAGGAACTGGAGGATTCCAAAAAGGAAATCGCTGAAGGAAAGGCGGAAATTGCAGAGAATAAGACAAAGCTTGAGGAGGGAAAAACAGAGCTTGCAAATAAAAAGAAAGCAACCACAAGCCAGCTGGCAGCAGCCGAGACAGAGATCGTTACCGCGAAGGCTGATCTGGAGGCAAGTAAGATTCATATTACATTAGGAATTGAGACAGCTAAAAAATCGCAGGAAGCTCTTGATACGGCAAAGAGTAACCTTAAAAAGATTAATGATTCATTGCCTTCGGACACATCTACTTTGCCTACTTTGGAAGAAGCTGAAGCTGCGATTGAAATAGTGAATGGATTGTTGGAAATACTTGAGACGGTTGAAAGTTTGGATTCGGATACGATAGATGCTATTATTGCGATATTACCACCAGGTTCATCTTTGGGTGATAATCCTACACCGCAGGATGCAATTGCAGCATTAGATGCTTATAAGGAGAATCTAAATACAATTGTGACAGTTCGCAAACTGGAAGCTCAAAAAAAAGAACTAGAGGAGATGATTACAAATCTGGAAGAGAGCATCAATGCCAATACTATGGGGCTTGGAACGGAAGCATATGTGGCCCAGATGGAATCCACTCTTTCCGACATTACGGGAAATATTGAAAAGCTGGATTCTGCCATGAACGAGCTTTATCAGGGAAACCTGACTGCGGCAATAGAGTTTGACAATGCCCAGACAGAGATCAGTCTGGGTGAACTGCAGATAACGACGGCAGAGACACAGCTTGAAGCAGGAGAAGCTCAGATTGAGGCAGGGGAAGAGCAGATCAAGTCAGGTGAAGAACAGCTTGAGGCCGGTAGAGAGCAGATTGACTCCGGCTATGAACAGCTGAATGACAGTGCGGAGCAGCTTACGGATGCACTTCAGCAGATCCTTGACGGTGAGGTGGAACTGGAGGAGAACCGCGAGAAGGCATATAATCAGGCAGATATGAACAATGTATTGACGGTGGAAACAGTTCAGGCGCTGCTTACTGCGCAGAACTTTTCCATGCCTGCAGGCTATGTGACGGAGGAAGGGATTTCCTATCTGATCCGTGTAGGTGACAAGCCGGAGGATATAGAAGCATTGAAAAAAATGCCATTGATCAATCCGGAGATGGATGGTGTTGATATTATCACACTGGAGGATGTTGCAGATGTATTTATGACGGACAATTCAGCAGACATCTATACCAATGTGAATGGGGCTCCCGGTATCATGATATCCATTCAGAAGCAGACAGGCTATTCTACCGGAGATGTGTCTGACAAGATATTGGATAAGTTTGATGAACTGACAAAAGAGGATGAGAATCTGATGCTGATCACTCTGATGGATCAGGGGATTTATATCGACCTTGTCATGGATTCCATTATCAGTAATATTGTGTTCGGTGCGCTGCTTGCAGTAATTATTTTGATTCTGTTCTTGAAGGACTTACGCCCGACAGCGGTTGTTGCATGTTCTATTCCGATCAGCCTTGTGACTGCTATTGTATGTATGTATTTCAGCGGGGTGACTTTAAATGTTATTTCACTGTCCGGTCTTGCACTTGGTATCGGTATGTTGGTGGACAACTCGATTGTTGTCATTGAGAATATTTATCGTATGCGAAAGGAAGGGCTTTCTGCCAAGGAGGCTGCAATTAAGGGAACCGGAGAAGTGGCCGGCGCCATTATGGCGTCTACCCTCACGACTGTTTGCGTATTTCTTCCCATTGTGTTTACGGAAGGAATCACCAGACAGCTGTTTGTGGATATGGGATTGACCATTGCCTATTCGTTGTTTGCAAGTCTTTTGATCGCGCTGACCGTAGTACCGGCAATGGCATCCAAAACGCTGGTAAAGGCCAAGGAGCAGAAGGACGGAAGATTTTTTGCAGCCTTGATGAATGGTTACGAAAAGGTACTTGCATTGGCACTCAAATTAAAGCCGGTTGTGTTGTTTTTGGTGGTTGCTCTTTTGGTGGGAAGTGCAATTGCGTCTTATTCTAAGGGAACGGCATTTATGCCGGAGATGGACAGTACCCAGATGACAATTAGTGTAGCGCTTCCGAAGGATACACCGCTTACAGACACGGCAAAGGTTACCGATGAGATTGTGGACAGACTGTCTAAGATGGAGGAGGTTTTGGACGTAGGCGCTATGGCAAGTACTTCCTCGATGACGATGTTGACAGGAAGTGGCGATGCGGCAACCAATGCAGCAGATATTTATCTTTCTTTGAAAGAAGATAAGAAGAAGGATAATAAAGAGCTTGCCAGGGAAATTGAGACACTTTTGTCTGATATATGCGAAAAGAATGAGGCTGAGATTGAAATTCAGACCTCTACGATGGATATGAGCGCACTGGGAGGCAGCGGTATCACTGTGCAGGTGCAGGGACGAGAGATCGACACCATGCAGAAGATTGCAAAGGATGTTGCAGGGATTGTTGAAGGTGTGGAGGGAACCTGTAATGTATCTGACGGGCTGGAGGAATCTACAGGAGAACTTCGCATTATTATCGACAGAAATAAAGCAATTGAGCATGGGCTCACGGTTGCTGAAATTTTCGGGCAGATTTCTGCAAAGCTTGCAGATGCCACAAGTGCAACAACGTTGGAAACAGAAATTAAGGATTATGACGTCTATGTAAAGCATGCAAAGGACATGACATTGACGAGAGAACTGATAAAGAACCTGGAGATTGAAAGGACAAAACAGGACGGAACAAGAGAAAAGATGCTTTTATCTGATCTCGCTACCTTTGAGAATACGATTTCGCCGAAGGCTGTTAACCGGAGAGATCAGACCAGATATATTGCGGTATCAGCGGAAATCGCAGATGGCTATAATGTAGGTCTTGTTTCCGATGTGCTTGAAAAGGAACTGGATCAGTACGAGATGCCGGCAGGCTATTCGCTGGTAATGTCCGGTGAAAATGAGACAATCAATGATGCAATGGGACAGCTGTATTTAATGCTGATATTGGCGTTAGTCTTCATGTATTTGATTATGGTTGCGCAGTTCCAGTCGCTTCTGTCACCGTTTATCATCATGTTTACCATTCCTCTTGCATTTACGGGAGGCTTTATGGGACTGGTGATCAGCGACAGTGAGTTGAGCGTAATTGCACTGATCGGTTTTGTTATGCTTTCGGGTGTTATTGTCAATAACGGT
>CALZEZ010000235.1 GCA_945643825.1 uncultured Lachnospiraceae bacterium | reverse complement strand
ACATAAGCAGATTATCCCATAGGAACCCGATTCGGTAGAAAATCACGGGAACGAATCCGACAATCTCAAACGGCAGAGTCGCCACAATATACTGATTCACATTATCAACCTTGGTTCCAACGAGGATTCCGCAGAGGCTAAAGAGTACAGAACCTGCAAAAACCCCAAAACAGCTAAGCAACAGACTGTCCGTATGTCCCTGTGAAATCAGAACAAGTCCGACCACGAGAGAGATCAGCCCAATCGATATGACCTTACCCAGGATATATTCCCCCACGCTGACCGGCGATACAGCAAGCGAATTGATCACGCGCTGACTCTTTTCAAGCAAAATAAGTGCTCCCATGAAGAACATTCCCATAGCTGCCGGATCAGAATAGACACAGATTGTAACAATCGTATCCCTGACGGAACCCGACAGATAGGAAAAAAGGGACAAATAGATCACAATTAAGATGAAATAGAGAAGATAGAAACCGTATTTCCACTGAAACACCATATCTCCCTTGATTACGTTTATTTTTCTCATCCCACAAATCCCCCGTCAACAAAGTCTTGCGCCGGTCAATTCAATAAAGACATCATTTAAGGTCGGCTCCGAGCTATGTATCGAAGTAATCCGATTCTCGGCAATCAGTCGCTGTAACAACGGATCACTGCCCACCTCGGTTAGTAATGTGGCTCCTTCACATTCCGCCTGATTCTCGGTATAGGTATAGCGAACCCTTGTTGCACCGCGCGACATGATAAAATTTCTCGGTGTATCTAATGCCTTCATCTGACCGTCCACGATGAACACAACCCGGTCGCACAATTCGGTTGCATCCTGCATGTTATGCGTGGTAATGATGATTGTTTTACCCTTATCCCGCTCTGCCAGAATCAACTCCTTCATGATCTGCGCATTGTTTGGGTCGAGCCCGCTTGTCGGTTCGTCAAGAAAAAGAACCTTCGGATCATGTATCAATGCCTTAATAAAGTTCAGACGCGACTTCATTCCCTTGGAAAAATCCTTTACCTTCTTGTCCCCATGTGCAAGAAGCCCAACACTGTCCAAGAGCTCACTAATATCGCGTGTCGGATTTTTATAAAGAGAAGCAAAAAAACGCAGATTCTCCCTGGCAGTCAGCTTTTCGTACAGACTCGGAAATTCAAAGTCAACGCCAATATTTTCGTAGAATGCATTCGTGTACTGCCTGCTTTCCACTCCCAGAATTTTTGCGCTTCCTGAGTAAGAGGTACATAATCCGGTCAGTATTTTCTGCAGAGTACTCTTACCGGCGCCCGAAGGTCCGAGAAAACCGAAAATCTCGCCCTCCCGCACACGAAAATTGATATCGGATATAAAAGGAACCTTCGTATAGCTGAAGCTCAAATCCTTAACCTCAATCACATTCTCAATCATTAAATCACCCATTTAGCATCCTTTCATTTTAATCTGCAATCAGAGCTGCTTTGCGGCACATTATCCCACCAGCTGAAGAACAATTCCTTTGATCAGAATACGCATACTGCCTTCCCAGTTGTCCTCCCCGATCTCTCTCTTATATAGACCGCCGAAAATAATCATCAAAAACGCTCCGATAAGTTTTTCGGCGTCAAACCCTCTTTTCCGGGCAAATTCTTCAAAGATCCCATCGCCAAGCACCCTATCCTCCAGTCTGTGTCGCTCCAAAACCTCAACAGGTATCTTAGACAAAATTAAATTGATCGACTCCGGGTTCATAAGAACACTCAGACAGGAGGAGTAGGTGATCCTCATGGCACCGAGAATCAGATCGGTAAGCTCCTCAACACAGGAGGAGAAATCGGCATTTTGATCCGGGGAAATATTTTTTTCCTGCATAATCCTCAGCATACCATCGTTCAGATAGGTATCCACCTTTTTGTGAAAATCCTGGGACACATCATACAGCAGCATTTCCTTGGATGGATAGAATAAATAGAATGTCCCCTTGGGAATTCCCACCCGCTTCACCAGCTCATCGACGGTTGTTTTCTTCACACCCTTTTCCTGCATCAGGCGGTTGGCCTCTTCCTTTAATTTTGCGATGATCTGCTGTTTTTCCTTCTCGGAATAAATCTTTGGCATAGTCGCTCCTTTTTATTTGACCAAAACATGATTTTTGGTCAATATAACATGAAAAAAAAGACATGTCAATAGACAATGTCTTTCAAAAATTGAATGTTTATCCCTTATGGATTAAACTTGCTCCACAAAATTTTCATCTTGCTAGCATAGTTTTCAAGAGTATGGAAAATTCCCAATATGTATACATTGTCATTAACAACCTTGTAAATAATCATGTAGTCCATTTCGGGAATCTTGGCTTCATGGTAATCCAAAGCCTTCATAAAGGTATCCTCACTTAGTCTATACATATTTGGGTTGCTTTCCAGATTGTCATATATTCTAGAAACTCCATTCAGCAAATGCTCTGCAGCCTGTTCGCTTTTAAGCCTAATCAAGAGATACCTCACACATTCATCAAGCAACCTATCCATTTCATCAGTGGAAATAATATTATAGACCATATTTCTCCCTCACTGACTTAAGTGATTCTCTTGCATCATGAACTTTTCCTTCTTTAATTTGTTGCTCTGAATTCATCAAGCTCTGATACATGTTAAGTGTTGAAGAAACTTCTTCAAATGTCTCCATGCTCATAATAACCATATCGCCATATCCATTTTTGGTAATATAAATTGGCTCTGATGTACTATGGCATAAATCAGAAATCTTGGAAGTGTTTTTTAGATTATTTATTGGAATAATTTGTGGCATCCTTATCACCTCGCTAAATATTATAATCAATTGTACCATAATTATACCATTGCTTCAATTATCTAATCCACATAAATTACATCATGCTGCACCGCGGGCAGGAACTTTTCCGGTGCAAAGGAGAGTCTGGAGATACCAAGCTGCCTGGATACAAGCTTTGTCTGAAACTTCTTTTCACCGGGCATCATCAGCAGATCGTAGGTGCGAACCTCCTTTTCCATACGTCCGTTGTAATTCTCAGGACGCCCGTGATAGATTGGTGCGTGTAGAATGTCCATAGAAATCCTTATCCTAAATACTTTGTATGTAAAAAATAGTAGGCATCCGTTTTTTTAACGTCCCAATTGTAGCATGTGGCATAGAGATTATCAATCCTGCGTTTCTCTATGCCACAAAGTGATCGCCGATAGACGAAGGCGGCATAGCAAATCACGATAATCAGAATATATATGCCGGCAAATGAGCGGAACGACCAAAACGAATCCATTTTTGCCCCAAACAAAGCAATTAATAATCCATCCATGGCATAGCAAAATTGAAAAAGAGAAATCCCTATGCCGAATCACTCACAAGCTGCAAAATCACGGCATATAGAAATGGCAAATCCTGAATTTCTATGCCGAATCATCCCCAAGCTGCAAAATCACGGCATATAGAAATGACAAATCAAAAATCCCTATGCCCTTTCCGC
>CALZEZ010000234.1 GCA_945643825.1 uncultured Lachnospiraceae bacterium | reverse complement strand
TTCCTGTTCATCGGCATAGAGCTGCATAATGGTGTCACAATGCATATCTACGACCTTCATTTTGTTTGTCTCCTTTATTCTCTTAGTAATATATGCTATACTGATTTCAAATTATACGAAAGGAAAACGACCTATGAAGCTTATCAGCGTTCCCTATATCGATCAGACAAAGAAATATCCAACCGGCTGTGAGAGCATCTCTACTGTCATGCTCTTACAATACCTTGGGTATAAGATTACACCCGAAACGTTCATCAATCAATATCTTCCCCGCAAGGATTTCGAATTGCATGACGGTGTGCCCTTTGGTCCGGATCCACAGGATTTCTTCATCGGAAGTCCCTACAACAATGACAAGGGCTCTTATGGCTGCTATACCGGAGCAATCATCCGTGCGCTGACTCCCATTGTTTCCAAGGACTATATCATCCGGGATGAGACCGGGACTCCCATGTCAAAGCTGATTACAAGCTATCTGGATAAGGATATGCCTGTTATCTTCTGGGCCACACTTAATATGTTAGAATCCATTCCCGGTCCAACCTGGAAGCTTCTTTCCACCGGGGAAGACTTCACCTGGAAGAACAATCTGCACTGCCTGCTTTTAGTCGGCTACGATGAAGAGAATTATTATTTCAATGACCCCTGGGAAAACCATGGCTGCATCGGCTACAGCAAAATACTCGTCGAGATGCGCCACATTGAACAGTATGCCATGGCAGTCGGACTCATTCGCAAGGATTCTATTTAATCTATTTAAACAGATAGCCCCTGCCAATCAGTCCGGTATAAAACAAAAATAGGACATCCTGATCCGTAAAGGTAAGATACTCCTCTAACAGATCGGGATGAAAATATCTCGGATCCACCAACGTAATCTCATCATATCCCCTGAGCAGATAAGGAGTAAGACTTGAGCCGAACGAATCACGGAACATGACAAGTCTGCGACCGGTATTTGCCAGGGGATTCTCAATGACTAAAAGCGGTTTCGGTCCGGAAAGAAACAGGTCATAGCGATCCAGTCCATTCACCCTCTCCAAATCATAAACACCGGTCTGTTCTCCCGTTAGCGGATCATATACCTGACAGGCGTCTATCTGCTCGTTTGTTCCATAACACAATTCATCCGGCGCAAGCGGAAGCGCCGCCTGTCCATAATACACACCATAGAAATCACCTGCCGTTTTCCAGAACAGTTCTTCCTCGTTATAGGCCTGTGTCCCCATCACAGTTGCTATCACCTCTGCGACATCAGCGATGTTTTCCTGCCGCCAATGCAGATCCGTCGTGTAATAATCATCCGCGGTGAGGCTGTTCCACAGAAGAATCTGTGTCATCCGGTCTCTCTCTTCACGGAGTGAATCCTGAAAACAGGCTGTAAGCTTCTCATAATCTATGGCAGGATACCCCTGCTCCTCCGCAATATAATAACTCTTATCGGGAATAATGCCATAATAGATATGGCACTCCGGTGATTGTATTTTCTCCCGGACTACATAGCTTACCCGCTTCGCAGCATGTGCAACCGCCTTTTCATCAAACTCATAGAAAAGCTCTCCGGCCTGTCCATTTTCCACATAGATTCCATGGACTTCCTTTTTTCTCAGAATCTTATAATCAAACAGCGCCTTCCCACGGCGAAAAAGCTCCCTTCCCGGGAACTGATCCGCAAGATATTTCTCATGTTTGTCCATAAAGCTTCCGTCCAGAAGTCCTGCCACGGTAAGCTTTGGCATCGTCGCAAGCTTTCTGCGTTCCGCATACGAAATATCCCGGTCGGGCTTGACGATGCAGACAACTAACACTCCAATAAACCAAATACAAAGCAGTATTCCTGCCAGTTTTTCTTTCTTCATCATATCTCCACCTAGAATCTGAAATACAGAAAAGGATTAAAGGATCCGTCAACCAGATAAGCAGTGCACAGAAGCAGCAAAACCATAAGACCTGCAAGCTTTAGCATTTCAGAGCCTTTTACCTTACCCAGTATTTTAGAAGGATATGGGGTCGCTGCTATCGCACAGATACCCATCAGTACCAGATAGCTCCTTCCATAATAGAGTGTCATTGGTCCAAGGAAGGGCACCCCTCCTGCCCCAAACAAAGTGCCAAGATCACCAAGCACACCACTCACTCCGGCACCATTAAAGATCACGAAGCTAATTGTCACAAAAAAGAGAACATAAAGATGTGACACAACCGGATGCTTTGCCAGAAAGCTCTTAATGACAAATTTTTCAAACAGCAATAGTACGGCAAAATAAAGTCCCCACAAAAGGAAATTAACTGCCATTCCGTGCCAGAGACCTGTAAGTGCCCAGACTATGGCCACATTTCGAATCTGCTTACCGATACTACACCGGTTTCCACCAAGCGGAATGTAAACATAATCGCGAAACCACTGTCCCAGTGTCATGTGCCATCTGCGCCAGAACTCCGTAATGGAGGTTGACAGATACGGATATCGGAAATTCTCCGGCAGAGAAAAACCCACCATTCTGCCAAGCCCGATTGCCATATCGCTGTACCCGGAGAAATCAAAATAGATCTGAAACAGAAAGGCAAATGCATAGATCCATCCAAATAATATGCTCTGCTCTCCCAAGCCGCGGTAAAGCTCAATCAGCTCTCCCATCTGATTGGCAAGTAACACTTTCTTGGCTAATCCGACGATAAAACGCCCCATTCCATCATAAACAAGCGGCAGAGACATTCTGTTTTCCGTAAGCTGCTTCTCGATATCCTGATAGCGGACGATCGGACCTGCAATGAGCTGAGGAAAAAACGAGATATATAATAAGAATGAGATGACATTCCTTTGCGGCGGAATCTGATTCCGATACACATCAATCAGGTAACTGACAAGCTGAAAGGTAAAGAAGCTGATTCCGAGAGGAAGCACTGTCTGTGACTTGTAATAGACAAGCACCCCCACATACATCGCGCATACAATTCCAAGAAGAATTCTGCGATGCTTTAAGCGCACCAAGAGCAGTCCGGAGGCATATCCAATCATTGCCTCTAATGGCAACAGATAAAAAAGTCGTGGCTCACCGAGAAAATAAAAGAAAAGACTGGCAAACAGTAACAGACCGTTTCGAATAGGGAAACGGCCTGTCAAAGCTACCAGTCCACACCCCAGCAGCACCAGGGGCAAAAAAATATACAGAAATTGAATGCTGGAAAAAAGCATATGAAACTCCTATTCCACTCCATTCCGGACAAGAGGTTCTCCGATTGCATCGCCTGCAAGCTGTTCAAATGCTTTGTAAACCTTGTCCGTATTTTCTGAGCTGGCCATCAGAAGCAGAATGACATTACCTGCATTGTTCACAGTCACCTTGTCCGCAGAAACACAGATCCATTTGCTCGCATTTGCCTGCTCAAAAATATTCTTGCGAATCGCCTCTACATCAGCTCCATCCTCCAGTCGGATCAGACAAAGAGAATACGGAACGACATTCATCAACGGCTCGG
>CALZEZ010000233.1 GCA_945643825.1 uncultured Lachnospiraceae bacterium | reverse complement strand
GTACGCAATGACCGGCAGAAGCATCAGATAAATCCATTTGTAGTTCCAGACTTTCACTGCTGTCTTTTGGAATTTTGTCTTCCCCACACTTGTCTGTGTACGATTTTCTACCTTCTGTGCCATATCGTCCTCCTTGTTGTACTGCTATGTGTTATGTGCATAGCGTATCATGTCATTATGTTGCATAAATACTCTTTATTTTACCAAAACATTGCGCGAAATGACTTTTCTGTTATTGATTTTTGCAAAGAAGATAGGTAAAATAAACAAAGGAGGATGACAAAATGAAGGAAAATTCCGCAAGAATTCTTAGAACAGTTGAAGATGATATCGTCTGTGAAATCAAGGATAAGGATGTTCCGTTTGATCCGTTACATCGATTCCATAACCACGACGGCTATGAACTATTTCTTTTTTTGGATGGTGACGCTGCCTATTATACGGAGAATGATATGCACCTTCTCTCCTATGGGGATCTGGCACTGATCCCTCCCTACAGCTTTCATCACACGATTGTCCAGTCTGAGAATCTCTACAACCGCGTGGTTGTAAATATCCGGGATTCCTATATGAAGAAAATCTGCACAGAGCAAACGGATCTCTCCAAGTGCTTCTACCGCACGGACAATAAGCATATCAACCAGATTACACTAAACCGCGCTGCTGTCGGTCAGTTCATGGAAATCTGCCACAAGCTTGCCTTTTCCCTGAAAAATACCCGCTATGGCGACGATGTTCTTGCGGAGACCTACTTAAAGCAGTTGCTTGTTACAATCAACCGCATGGCTATGCTACAGCCAAGACCGACCTTCAAAAATGCCATGCCGGATTTCGTGCGGGATACCTTTGCCTATATTGAGGCACATCTGACCGAGGAAATCCGTCTGGAGGACTTAGAGCGTGAGATGCATCACAATGCGACCTATATCAGCCGCAGCTTTAAGAAAGTGGCCGGCATCACGATCCAACAGTATATCATCGCCAAGCGCATTGCGCTTGCTCAGGAGCTGCTGCGTGAAGGACATTCTCCGTATGATGTATGCTTTCTGTCGGGATTTAACAATTATTCCAATTTCTCGCGTACCTTTACAAAGGAGACGGAGCTTTCGCCCAAGCAATATCAGCAGAGAATCCGCAGAGTGGATTCCTAACCGGATTCCAAAAGAATCCAAATATTCTATTTACGCAGGTTTGATAAATTGGTAAAATAGTGGCATGTGGTTCTGAATCGATCCATACGAATCCTTTAACAAGGAAAGGAGTTTCAAATGAAGCAATTAATGTTGGGTAATAAGGCCTTTGCAAGAGGTCTTTACGAAGCCGGCTGCTGTGTGGTGTCCAGCTATCCGGGAACCCCCAGTACAGAAGTTACAGAAGAAGCAGCAAAGTACGACGAGATCTACTGCGAGTGGGCACCAAATGAAAAGGTGGCAATGGAGGTTGCCTTTGGCGCAGCTCTCGCCGGTAAGAGGAGCTTCTGCGGTATGAAGCACGTAGGTCTTAACGTTGCGGCGGATCCTCTTTTTACCTGTTCTTACACCGGTGTCAATGCCGGTATGGTCATCTGTGTTGCCGATGATCCGGCCATGCACTCGTCTCAGAATGAGCAGGATTCGCGCCACTATGCGATCGCTGCCAAAATCCCGATGCTTGAGCCTGCCGATTCCGAGGAGGCCTATGAATTTACGAAGAAGGCATTTGAGCTTTCCGAGCAGTTTGATACGCCGGTCATCATCCGGATGTGTACCAGAATTGCGCATTCCCAGAGCATTGTTGATACGGCTGAGCGCGTGGAGGCACCGGCAAAGCCTTATGAGAAAAATATTGCAAAATATGTGATGATGCCGGGAAATGCCATCCGTCGTCATCCTTTTGTCGAAGAGCGCACAAGAAAGCTTGCTACATATGCAGAGGACTGCAGCTTTAACCGCGTGGAGATGGGCGATACAAAGCTTGGCATCATCACCTCTTCCACCAGCTACCAGTATGTGAAGGAGGTTTTTGGCGACAATGCGTGCATCCTCAAGCTTGGTATGGTGAATCCGCTTCCGGAGAAGCTGATTCTGGATTTCGCCGCAAAGGTGGAGAAGCTTGCTATCGTTGAGGAGTTGGATCCGATTATCGAGACGCACTGCAAAAAGCTTGGTCTCGTCGTGACCGGCAAGGATGTTCTGCCAATGGAGGGTGAGTTTTCCCAGAATCTTCTGGCAGAGAAGTTCGGTGTAGGCAAGCAGAACTTCGCAGGTCTTGAAGAGCAGCTCCCGAATCGTCCGCCTGTTATGTGTGCGGGCTGTCCTCACAGAGGCTTGTTCTATGTGTTATCGAAAAATAAAATAACGGTTCTCGGTGATATCGGCTGTTACACGCTCGGTGCAGTTGCGCCGCTTAATGCAATGGAGATGACGCTTTGCATGGGCGCTTCGATCAGCTCCGTCCACGGCTTTAACAAGGCGCTTGGCGAGGAAAGCGAGCAGAAGACCGTTGCGGTCATCGGCGATTCCACATTTATGCATTCGGGCATGACGGGACTTGCCAATATCGCTTACAACCAGAGCAATTCAACCGTCATTATTCTGGACAACTCCATCACCGGTATGACCGGGCATCAGCAAAATCCTCTGACCGGCTACAACATTAAGGGGGATCCGGCAGGAAAGATCAATCTGGAGGCTCTTTGTCAGGCAATGGGCTTTACGCGTATCCGTGTGGTGGATCCTTACAATCTTGCCGAGTGCGAGAGCGTCATCAAGGAGGAGCTCGCCGCAAAGGAGCCGTCTGTAATCATCAGCCGCCGTCCGTGCGCTCTGTTAAAATATGTCAAACACAATCCGCCTCTCACCGTGAAATGTGAGAATTGTAAGGGCTGCAAATCCTGTATGCGTCTTGGCTGTCCTGCCATCAGCATGAAGGACGGGAAGGCTGTCATCGACACTACGCTTTGTGTCGGCTGTGGCGTATGTAAGCAGCTTTGTATGTTTGATGCACTATAAGAGGGGGAATGGAAAATGACAAAGAATATTATGATCGTAGGAGTCGGTGGTCAGGGGTCGCTACTTGCCAGTAAGCTGCTCGGACATCTGCTTCTTACGAAAGGATATGATGTAAAGGTTTCCGAGGTGCACGGCATGAGTCAGCGCGGCGGAAGTGTTGTAACGTATGTACGTTTCGGCGAAAAGGTATACTCTCCGATCATCGATAAGGGAGAGGCAGATTTTATCGTTTCGTTCGAGCTGCTCGAGGCTGCACGTTATCTGGAGTACCTGAAGCCGGATGGCAGGATTGTAGTCAACACGCAACAGATCGATCCGATGCCTGTTATCACGGGTGCGATGGAGTATCCGACCAATCTTGTTGCAAAAATGGAAGAAAAGGGGGCTTCTGTCGATGCGATTGACTGCCTGTCGCTTGCCGAGCAGGCCGGCTCCGCAAAGGCTGTCAATCTGGTGCTCATGGGCAGACTTTCCAAATATTTTGAAATCCCGGT
>CALZEZ010000232.1 GCA_945643825.1 uncultured Lachnospiraceae bacterium | reverse complement strand
TGCTATATCCGCAGCAAGCTCGGGAGGGGTCTTCTCAAGTACGCTGTGAATCGCCTCCACAATCTGCGTCGTTGTCTCACGCAGCGCTTCCTCTGTCTCCTCGGAGGAAACCTTGACTGTCATCGGAAGGCCTGTCACAACATTTCGGCCTCTCACATCCATATAGTCTACTTCTGCTCTCGGAAAAGCGGTGCCAATCTTAATCTTGATATCCTCAGCCGATCTTTCACCGATTAACAGATTATGTTTCTTACGAATATAGCGAACCAGTGCATCATCGAAATCGTCGCCTGCAATCTTAATCGATGCAGAAACTACAGTACCACCCAGAGAAATTACCGCGATATCAGATGTACCGCCACCGATATCCACGATCATGTTTCCACAAGGTCTGTAAATGTCAATACCGGCTCCGATTGCAGCTGCAATGGGCTCCTCGATAATATAAACCTCTCTGGCACCTGCCTGATAGGTTGCATCCTCTACTGCCTTGCGCTCTACCTCTGTCACACCACTCGGCACACAGACTGCGATACGCGGTTTCCTAAAGGTTCTTCTACCAAGTGCCTTCTGGATAAAATATTTCATGATCTTCTCTGTCAGATCATAGTCAGAGATAACTCCCTGTCTCAGTGGGCGAACCGCCACAATGCTTCCCGGTGTACGTCCGAGCATCAGACGGGCATCCTCACCAATCGCTTTTATTTTCTTTGTATCATGATCAAAAGCCACAACCGACGGCTCTTTTAATACAACACCCTTACCTCTGATATAAACGAGAATACTAGCAGTACCTAAATCAATTCCGATATCTGTACACTGCATAACAAAACCCCTTTCTCAATCTCTCTATCTAAATAATCTCCAAAAGTATGCCTAATAAACCAAAGCTAGTCCATATCTTTGACATTATACATGAAATCTGTGGGGTTTGCCTAGTGATTTCACAAAAAAATAAGAATTGATTATCAGTAATATCGGCAAAATTCTATTTTTCTTTAGCTTTCTCCAACATTTTGCGAATATAGGCACCTGTGTAGGACTTCGGATTGTCCGCCACCTCCCTCGGCGTACCCTGAGCGATCACACGACCTCCGCGGTCACCGCCCTCGGGTCCGATATCGATGATATAATCGGCTGTCTTGATGACATCGAGGTTATGCTCGATAACTAAGACAGTATTGCCACCATCCGCAAGTCTGTGCAGAATATCCACCAGCTTGTGTACATCTGCAAAATGCAGTCCGGTTGTGGGTTCGTCCAGAATATAGATGGTCTTTCCCGTTCCGCGGCGTGACAGCTCGGTTGCAAGCTTGATACGCTGCGCTTCACCGCCGGACAGCTCAGTCGAGGGCTGTCCGAGCTTAATATAGGACAGACCGACGTCGTTAAGTGTTTCAATCTTTCGTGCAATGGAGGGCACGTTAGCAAAGAATTCCACTGCTTCCTCCACTGTCATATCCAACACATCGAAAATATTTTTTCCTTTATAATGCACGTCGAGCGTCTCCCGGTTATAACGCTTTCCACCACAGACCTCACATGGAACATAGACATCCGGCAGAAAATGCATCTCGATCTTGATAATGCCGTCTCCGCTGCAGGCTTCACAGCGTCCACCCTTGACATTGAAGCTGAAACGCCCTTTTTTATAGCCCTTTGCCTTGGCATCCGCAGTTGCCGCGAACAAGTCACGGATCTGGTCAAACACGCCGGTGTAGGTCGCCGGATTGGAACGCGGCGTGCGCCCGATCGGTGACTGGTCGATACTGATCACCTTGTCCAGCTGCTCAACCCCTAGAATCTTATCATGCTTACCGGCAATGGTTCTGGCGCGGTTGAGTTTCTTCGCAAGGGCTTTGTAAATAATCTCATTTACCAGGGAGCTCTTCCCCGAGCCTGATACACCGGTCACACAGGTCATGACACCAAGCGGGATATCCACGTCGATATTTTTCAGATTATTCTCCTTCGCTCCCTTGACCGTCAGGAAACCGGTCGGAGTGCGATAATGGTCGGGCACGGGTATTTTCTTTCTGCCACTCAGGTATTGTCCGGTAATCGACTCCGGTACCTGCATGATCTCTTCCGCGGTTCCCTGTGCCACGATGGTTCCGCCATTTGAGCCGGCTCCCGGTCCCACATCGACGATGTGGTCTGCCGCCAGCATGGTGTCCTCGTCATGCTCAACCACGATGAGCGTATTTCCCAGATCCCGCATATGCTTGAGTGTGGCAAGAAGCTTGTCATTATCTCTCTGATGCAGTCCGATGCTGGGCTCGTCGAGAATATAGCAGACACCGACAAGCCCCGAGCCAATCTGGGTCGCAAGACGGATTCTCTGCGCCTCACCGCCGGAAAGGGATGCCGTCGCCCTGGCAAGCGTAAGATAGTCCAGTCCCACATCGATTAAGAAGCCAACTCTCGCTTTAATCTCCTTCACGACCTGCTTGCCGATCAGCTTCTGCTGCTGCGTCAGGTGAAGGTCATCCATGAATTTCTGAAGCTCCATGATAGACATGGAGGTTACTTCATAGATATTCTTTTCCTGTATCGTGACCGCAAGGGATTCCTTTTTCAATCGCATGCCCTTACATAGACTGCAGGGCGTGATGCGCATATACTGCTCATACTCTGCTTTTGCAGTCTCGGAGAAGGTTTCTCTGTACCTGCGCTCCTCGTTTCGAAGCAGTCCCTCGAATTTGGTCGGGTATACGCCCTCCCCGCGTTGTCCTTTATAATGAACCTTGACCTCCTTGTCAAAGCCGTAGAGCAGATCATGACGTATCTTCTCCGGGAGCTTTTCGTAAGGTGTGTCCAGACTGAAATTAAATTCTTCTGCAAGTGCGCGGAGAATCGCATTGGTGAAGCTTCCTTTATCGTTGCTTGACTGCCAGCCGGGACAGGAAATCGCACCGTCATTGATGCTAAGTGACGGATCCGGGATTAGAAGCTCCTCGTCAAACTCCATTTTATAGCCAAGTCCATAGCAGTCGGGGCAGGCGCCAAACGGATTGTTGAAGGAAAAGCTTCTCGGTTCGATCTCATCAATGCTGATGCCGCAGTCGGGGCAGGAAAAGCTGTCGGAGAGCATCAGCGTCTCTCCGTCAATGACATCCACCATGACGATTCCTTCCGCAAGCTGTAAAACATTCTCAATGGAATCTGCCAGACGGCGCTCAATTCCCTCACGTACCACCAGTCGATCCACAATAATCTCGATATTGTGCTTATTATTCTTCTCCAGTTTAATCTCCTCTGACAGATCGTAGAGGTTGCCATCCACGCGCACACGGACATAGCCGCTTTTCTTTGCACGCTCAAACACCTTGGCATGCTCGCCCTTTCTCCCGCGGACAACCGGTGCAAGGAGCTGAAGCTTCGTCCCCTCGGGCATACCCATAACGATGTCAACCATCTGGTCGACACTCTGCTTATTGATCTCCCTGCCACACTGTGGACAGTGTGGGATTCCGATACGGGC
>CALZEZ010000231.1 GCA_945643825.1 uncultured Lachnospiraceae bacterium | reverse complement strand
AGAGCTTTTTTATCAGGAATATCCGGAATATCGGAGGGAATCACAGAGCAAGCAGGCAAATGAAGAGACATTGCTTCTGTTAAACAATCTGGCAGAGGATATGACGACGTTGGGCATTGTGAATCTGGAGCAGGAAACCTTTCGACTGTTAAAGGTCGATCCGAGTCTGGAATATAAGGTCACAACTAACTCATATCGGGAGTATCTCCGTGTATTTATGGACGAACTCATTCTGCCATCCTCCAAAGAAAAAATGGAATCGATTGTCTCAATTGAGCAGTTCCGCGTTAATCTCAAGAATGGAGAGTCTATATCGCTGAATTTCCAGATAAAAAACGGTTCCTGGAGACAGATTACTTTTCGAGGCGTGCAAGAGAAAAACGGTCTCCTCACAAAAATGATTTTTTATGCAGTTGGGCTCAATCAGTTTATGTCTGAGAATCTGAACTCCCAGCAGAGTTTTGAGGAAGAGGCAGAGATACTGGAGGGGATCTGTGAACATTATACCTTGATGTGTCTGTTAGACACAAAGAGCAGGATGGTTCATGTAATAAAGAGCACGGAATTGCCGCAGGAAATTGTCACAATGATTAATTCGGCCAGTTATCAGGATTCTATGAGCTGGCTTGCAAAGCAATATGTTTATCCGAATGACATAGGCAGACTGCGTCAGGTGTCGAGCTTGGAGACTGTTCTGGAGCGGTTGGAAAAGAGTGATACATACTGCTATACTTTTGATACGAAAAAGGATGTTCATAAGGATGGACAGAGTTATGCCTACAAGGTCACTTATTCTAGGCCGAATCTGTTCGGTAAGAATCTCGTTGTCGTCGTGGAGAAGCTTCTGAAACAAAGTGAGGAGACATTAGAAGAGAGCAAGCTTAGGACAGAGGCCTTTCGGGCACTCAGTGAAAACTTTGAATCAATTGTTTATGTGGATCTTGTAGAACACAAAATGTATCCTTTTCGGATCAATTACCATCTGCCAACCTCCTTTTGGGAATTTGTTGCATCCTCAACATCGTACGAAAATGTAATGGAGAAATACATTAAGGATAGGGTTATTGCTGCAGATCGAAGCTGGGTGAGGGAGCAGGCGAGTCTGGACAATTTAAGAGAACGTCTGGTACAGAAGGCGGCTCTGACCTGTGATTATCGGGTTGTCCGTGATGGAAAAAAGCAATGGTATCGTATGAAATTTGCGAATCTTGAGGATGGACAAGAGCTGCGGCGTTTTGTTGTGGGATATGCAAATGTTACGGATGAGAGAGATGTAGCTCAGGCATATGAAAAGACCGGACAAAGGATCCTGGTTGTAGAGGATAATGCGCTAGACAGAGAGATGCTTGTTGATATAATCGGTGAAGAATATCAGGTGTATACTGCGGCAGATGGTCTGGAGGCATTGGAAACACTGGAGGAACTGGATGCGCGGGATGAGGCCGTATCACTTGTTATCACTGATTTGGAGATGCCAAACTGCGATGGATATGAGCTGATGCAGCGTTTAAAGGAGAATCCAAAGTATTCTCAGGTGTTTGTGATTGTAATGACAGCAAATAACACGGAAGAGTGTCAGATCAAATGTATGGCTCTTGGCGCAACGGAGTTCATTGCCAAACCTTATAATCGTCAGATTATTCTAAATCGGTTGGATGGACTATTGCGATGGCATGAGTCAGCATGTCTGATCAATTCTCTGGAAAAGGATTCTCTGACGGAATTGTTTACCAGAGATTTCTTCTATCGTTATGCTGAAAGTATTGTTGAGAGAAATAAGCAGACCCGGTATTTTATTCATGTTACGGATATCCAGAATTTTAAAATCATTAACAAGAAGTATGGTGAGGATTTGGGTGATGTCCTTCTGAAAAATATAGCCGAGTTTGGAATACGACAGCTGGAAGGATATGTGCTTGGAGGAAGACTGGATGATGATCGGTTTGTGGCACTGCGTATCGATCAGAATACACCTGTTGAAAGAGATGAAGAGCTCCTTCATAAGGTTCTTGACAATTATTCCTTTTCAAATGTATCAATTAAATCCGGCTATTATCGCGAGAATGATGATATATCTGTCCGGGAAATGTGCGATAGGGCGTTGATTGCACTGGGACGAATCAAGGAGAGCTATTCAGTCAATAGTGCGGTATATGATGATACGCTCAGGCTACAGCTTGAGCAGGAAGAGATAATCTTAGAGGATATGGATGAAGCACTCAAGACGCATCAGTTTCAGGTGTATTACCAGCCGAAGCATGATCCGCGTACCGGCATGATTGGAGGAGCTGAGGCACTGGTGCGTTGGACGCATCCGAGACTTGGCTATCTGAGTCCGAATAAATTCATTCCGCTTTTTGAAAGAAATGGATTTATTACTTCACTGGATTGCTATGTGTTGGATGAGGCGTGTCGCTTTATCAGAGATCGTAACAGCAAAGGAAAACCGGTGTTTCCTATTTCAGTTAATCTTTCCAGAAGAGATCTGGAGAGGGATAATGAAGTAGAAAACATAGTTTCTATTGTCGATCGTTATAGAATCAGCCACAATTTGATTCATTTGGAAATCACAGAATCTGCCTACAGTGATAATGCACAGAAGATTGCACAGGCAGTCAGCAGACTTCATGATCTGGGCTTTGTGATTGAACTGGATGATTTTGGCGTGGGCTACTCAACACTCACAATACTAAATGAGTTAGAGCTAGACGTTATGAAGCTGGATATCAGTATTATTCGCAATGATATTCCGGGGTCAGAGAAGAATATTCTTGACTTTTCCATGGATCTGGCTCGGATGGTTGGATTGTCCACGGTGGCCGAGGGAGTCGAGACAGAAGCTCAGATTGAAAGACTGAAAGATCTGGATTGCGACTATGTTCAGGGCTTCTACTTTGCGAAACCGATGCCAAGGGAGGACTTTGAGGTTTATCTGGATCAGAAGGCGATAAAGAGATTATAATTTGTTTAGAAGGATGTGTTATTAATGTTTGATATTTTGCAGGTGGTGGATAAGGCAGCTACTATCGGTGTTTCGGGGCATATCAGACCCGATGGCGACTGCGTCGGTTCGACACTGGCTCTTATGCTGTTTTTACAGAAACAGTTTCCGAAAGCAAGAGTAGATGTGTTTTTGGAGCAGATTCCGGAGGTATTTCGAAGACTTCACGGAGCAGAGCAGATTCGTCACGATTTTGTCACGGACATAGAAGTCTATGATGTCTTCTTCTGTCTTGACAGTGTACCTGAGAGAATGGGTGCTGCTTCTGATCTATATGAGGCTGCAGGAAAAAAGATAAATATTGATCATCATATCAGTAACCCGGGAGCCGGAGATGTAAATCTTATTGTGCCTACGGCAAGCTCTACGAGTGAGCTGATTTATGAATTGATTAAGGATTATCCGATGGATGCTGCCATGGCAGAAGCTATCTATGTTGGAATTATTCATGATACAGGGGTATTTCAGTATTCATGTACTTCGA
>CALZEZ010000230.1 GCA_945643825.1 uncultured Lachnospiraceae bacterium | reverse complement strand
GATATCAGAATCTGAGCAAACAGGATATGGAAGAGATGCTTGCGTTTGCGAATGCAGCAGCATCAATTATTACAACCAGAAGAGGTGCTCTTCGGGTGATGCCGGAACAAGCAGATATTTGTAGCGTATGTCTTGTCACGAGTGTGTGAAATAATCTCTGTGAATTTGAGGAGTGTTGTGACCAGAGACATTCCGGACGGGGTGGCTGCTGCGGGCAATCCCTGCAGGGTAATTCGCGAGATCACGGAAGAGGATCGGAAATACTATTTCAAGAAGAGAGCCTTTGATGTGGAAATATAACAGGTATTTGGCGAGTCTCTTAGTTCCATTTTTCCACTTGTATGATTATTTTGCTGGTTTCCATCATCACATAAGACCATATTGACTTTTCTACAATTTTCGTCCCAGTAAATCCGCACTAATCGAGTAAAATATCGAAAAAAATCCCAGTAAATTTCAAAATTACTGGGATTTTTTTCATAAAAATTTAAAATCGTCCGAAATCCTTGGGACTAAACCATGAAAAACGGCAAAAAAGTCCGAAAAGCTGACAGGCTATAATGTTAGACTTGCAAAATTACTGGCTTTTTTGATACATTTTCTATCTTTTATTGCCGATCTGTGTTTGATAAGATAAATAGAAAAAGGACTGAGATTATGTGGAATAATAAAATGAAAGCCTTTACCTTAAGCTACGACGATGGCATCACACAGGATATCCGATTTGTGGAGCTTCTGAATCGTTACGGCTTAAAGGCAACGTTTAACTTAAACAGCGGCATCCAGACTAAGGCGAACTCCTGGGTCAATAAGGATGGCATTGTGGTGCGCCGGATGAACATGGACGGGTTAAAGGAACTGTATGCCGGGCATGAAATTGCAGTACACAGTCTGACCCACCCGGATCTGACAAAGTTTGATGAAGAAACGGTTTACAACGAGCTTGCCCGTGATAAAGCCAATCTGGAAGCTTTTTTCGGGACAAAAATTACCGGCATGGCATATCCTTTCGGCACACATAACGAGCAGGTGCGTGCCGTTGCAAAAAAGGTCGGCCTGCATTACGCACGAACCGTTCACTCTACAAACCACTTTGAACTTCCCGCCGACCTGTTACAGCTTCCTGCCACCTGTCACCATGGCGCGGAGAATTTAATGGATCTGGCAAAGCAGTTTGCAGAAGCCAAACCGGATATGCCACAGCTGTTCTATGTCTGGGGTCATAGCTATGAATTCGACTTTGACCAAAGCTGGGAGCGTATCGAAGAGTTCTTCCGATACATATCCGGCCGGGAAGACATTTTCTATGGCACAAATGCCGAGGTGCTGGAACCATTTTATACGGAAGGATAATGATTACTTGAGTGATGAAAAAAATCGTTGATTTGTTTTTGTTTATGGGACAATCCAATATGGCAGGCAGAGGAATTGTGAGCGATACGTGGAAGGAGCCTGTACCTGTTATTTTACCACATGCAGGGTATGAATTCCGCGCAATTACAGATGCTGCTAGGCTGTATGACATGGAGGAGCCCTTTGGGGTGAATGAAAACAGGCCTGATGGAATCAATGACGGGACTATGAAGACGGGATCTCTGGTGACAGCTTTTACCAATGCCTATTACACACACAACGGCAATGTGCCTGTTGTGGGTGTTTCTGCATCTAAGGGTGGAAGTGTTATAAAAGAATGGCAGCCAGACGGCAAGTATTTGACGGATACATTAGAGCGGTTAGCCTCCTGTGAAGCCTATTTAGAAACCAATGACTTTTTCGTACGGCATAAGTACGTACTGTGGTGCCAGGGAGAATCGGATGGGGATAAGGGCACGAAAAAAGAGGATTACCTGTTTGGTTTGAACTGCATGTGGTCCGAGCTTCAAAAAAATGGCATGGAGCGACTCTTTCTAATAGGAATAGGAGATTGCAATATAGAAGGCTCCACTGACAGGTACAAGACGATACAGAAGTGGCAGAAGGAATTTGCCCAGGCTAACGACAGTGTTATTCTTGTCTCCACTGCGTTTGAAGGTATGAGAGAGCGTGGACTGATGAAGGATTCTTTCCACTATTTTCAGCAGGGATATAACGAGTGTGGTACGGATGCAGGGATAAATACAGCGAGATATGTGAACGGATAAGTCAGACAAATCAGGTTTTTCAAGAAAACATTGAGACTGTCTGCCGAATGGTGTTATAATGTTGTTGCAAATGAGTTTTTCCCGAAAAAACGAAAGACAGGAGGGGGTACAAATGGGAAAGAGTATAAGGAGAAAGATCATGCTGATGCTGAGTGTTTTGGGAATCATGGTTATTTTAGCATGTATTCTGAATAGCTCGGCATTAAAATACGTGGCGGGATTTAATGAATCCATTGACAAGGAAGTGGACAATTTAGCAACTGCGATAGAATCCGGAAATCAGGAAGCAGTGACTGCGGCGGAAGAAAAAATCGAATATTATCTTCAGCATGGAATCATCCGGGTTGACGGAACCATAGTATTTGATTATTTCCTTTTGGGATTATCGGTTCTTCTGGTAATACTGATGGGCAGCTATGCGAACAGAAATATCGTAAAGCCTGTCAAATCGGCTCATTCTCAATTGACCCGGATCATCGATGATATGAAAGACGACAAGGGTGATCTGACAAGCAGAATCGAAGTGAAGTCCAAGGATGAGATCGGTCAGCTGGTGGACGGACTGAATAGCTTTATCGAGCAGATTCAGCTTCTGATGCAAAAGATACAAAGCAGCTCCCAGCACATGCTCGTATCCGTAGAAGAAGTGAAAAAGAGTGTTGACGAATCAGGTCAGGGAGCGATGAATGTCTCGGCTACCACGCAGGAGATGGCGGCGAGCATGGAAGAGATTTCTGCGACACTTGATCAGATCAGCCATGGCAGCAGCGACATTTTGGATCGGGTTCAGTTGATGCAGGATAGCGTAGCCTCTGAGACAAAAAATGTGGAGCAGATTCAAAAACGCGCACAGGCAATGAATCGTGAAACAATGGAAAATAAAAATTCCGCACAGGGAGTATTTGAATCCGTCGGCGTAACCCTTGGAGAAGCAGTGGAGGAAAGCCGGAGTGTTGAGAAGATCAATGAGCTCACAGGCAACATTCTCGACATTGCAAGTAAAACCAACCTACTGGCCTTAAACGCTTCGATAGAAGCAGCAAGAGCAGGAGAAGCAGGAAAAGGCTTTGCGGTAGTAGCAGATGAAATCAGACAGCTTGCAGACAGCAGCAGAGAAACTGCCAGCGATATTCAGGAGATCAGCAAGATTGTAACAGCTGCAGTGGAAAAGCTTGCTCGGGAAGCTACCGAGATGTTAGCGTTTGTAAATGCTGATGTTATCCGGGATTATGACAGCTTCGTGAAGATCGCCAGCCAATACGAGCAGGATGCAAAAGCAATCCAGACAACTCTCCAGGGATTCTCAACCCAGTCTACAGACATTGCGAATACCATGAATGATATGAACCAGGGCCTTCATGATATCACCAGTACAGTCGAGGACAGC
>CALZEZ010000229.1 GCA_945643825.1 uncultured Lachnospiraceae bacterium | reverse complement strand
GAGATATTGTCCTCTCTTCTCCATCGGAACCGCTGCCCCGACCATCTGTCCCAGAGAAATGCATCCGGCAGATACCGCGTCCATTTCGGTCGGTAATGATCCATTTTGCATCTTTTTCCAATCTAACAGATACAAATTTCCTTTCGGGATATCGACAAATGAGATTATCCCTGTTCTCTCATCAAAAAAAGGTGATTCTGCAAGGCTAAAATGCTCCTCGAGCATCACCTTCGCCTGATAATTTTTCATATGGTTCATGAATTCCTTCCTCCAGTAATCGAAATACTTTGGCTTAAGAAAATTTCCTTTGTTGCAGTACCAGATTTTTTACTATGGTAACAACGAAATAATACAATATCATCATAAAGAAAAATGCAAGCACGGGTTTAAGCGCAAGACATTCCTTGTTTCCCAAATCATGTGCCGGCTTCATGACAGGCGGAAGCAAAATATCAAGAAAGAGGAGCACACGACATTTTGCAATCAGGGCATCCTTCACAATCGTTAGAAGCATAAGCATTACTGTTCCTACCAGTTGTGCCCTGCGATTGCCTGTGATCCTTGGGTGCAGCACGTCTCCTAAAATGATTCCGGCCAAGCCACTTCCTAAGACAACGAACGCTCCCTTGACAACATCCATTGCGGTAAGGGGTGTTGAGAAAAAGCTAAAATCGTTGCACGCATTCACAACAATCGGTCCGAGGATGTGAAGAATTGCATAGAATTTCGATATGATAATCAGTGCCAGCTCTCTGGCGATGCTGTATATGCGCCAGCCCTTCCCGCGAAACAGCAGGAGCTGTTCCTCGACTGTTTCTTCGCCACCATTTAAGCTAAGCGTGATAAAGGTCATCATTACAAATTGGACGATACCGGAAAGAACCGCTCCGGTTCCTATGCTCATCGGTCTCACTGAATAGATGAAACGTAAAAAACATATCGTGAAAATAACGGGGATGACCGGACGACTGCTGCCAAAATATCTATGTAGGCGATACTTAATCATTGGAACACTCTTCATAAACCTTGCCTATATGCCATCCTTCCTTTTGAAGTCTCTTAATCTCAAGCGGCAAATCCCGCTCATCAGCTACCACGATATAGCCGTTGTCAGTCGGCTTCATCTCTTTTCCCGGTGTCCTATTCTCATCCTGAGCTATCCAGATCATGTAGCGGGTTCTCGGGCTAATTTCATAGGGTATGAGTTTGCAATCTCTAATTGTGTAAACCCGATCCGCCAGAGCATGAATCAGGTCAGGTTCATGCGCAGACAACAATACAATCGTTCCCTGCTCCTTTAATTTCTTTACCTTGTCGATAAAGACATCCTGTGAGTCCACATCCTGTCCAGATAGTGGCTCGTCCAACAGCAGCACCTCGGGGTCACTCATAAACGCCTGTATGACACCTATTTTCTGGAGTGTCCCTTTTGAAAGATTTTTCATCGGTTTATCAAGCATGCCTTCCAGAAAAAAATCCTCTGCCAGTGCATTGATTCGCTCCATGCTCTCCGTTTTCCCGTATAGTCCGTCAATCTCGGCCATATGCATCAGATAGGATCGTGCCATCATATTAACGGCCGGGAATTTCTCGGGTACATAAGCGAAACGGTAATTTTTCTCATAATGGATTTCGCCGTAGTCCGGTCTGATCAGACCGGATGCAACCTTGAGCATCGTGCTCTTGCCACAGCCGTTATGTCCGATCAGCGCTGTGACCGTCGCATCGCAAAGAGTTAGATTAACGTCTTCAAATATGACTTTATCCTGATACTTTTTCTTAATATTTTTTAGTTCAATCATGACTTCATTCCTTAATAATGATTCCTTCACAGATGATACCAGGGATGTGTGCCCTGTACCTCAAAGCCTACGGAGCATGCCAGTCTCATGGAGCCTTCATTGTGAATATCACAGCCCCATACCGGTATCCTGCTTCGTCGATAGGTTTCTTCAACCATGGCTGATGCTACCAGCTTCCCGTACCCGTTTCCCTGAAACTCCTTTGCAGTCTCTACTCCAATATCAACATATTCTGACGAAATTGCAGATGAAAAGGCACAGGCAACAAAGGTGCGATCCTGCCGGATGCAGAATCCAAAGCCGTTTTGTAGAAAGCTCTCTCTCGAATTCCATGAAAAGGAGGGAATGATTCTTCCGGTTAGGATATCATAATTCTCTGCGGTGATTGGCTCACATTGCAGCTTCCTTGTCGGGATGTCGATTGCTTTATCGGGGTTATGCTTAAAAACATAGCGTTCTCCGCAGATGACAGACGGATCTGATGTCACCATATTCTGTAGCCTGTCATCCATTCCGACCTGTAGCACCAGGCGCCCGGAATGTCCATCTATCGGGTGCTGCATCAGGGCAATTACTTCATCTACATGCTCTTTTTCATAAGCTCCGACAAGGTTTGCAAAGCCACAGTAATGCCAGAACAGGGCCACCTTCGGATTCTCCGTATCATCCACAAGGATCTCGCCGCATTGCGTCTTATCAAAAATAGATTGTGGGTATACCTTCTCAACATCAAATAGTTTCAGACTGGCGGGAAGACTGGGATAATTGGTGAGTTTTTTCATCTAATGTACTCCTCCTGACTCTTCTATCCACTTTTCTCTTTCAAACCTAAGAATTCCATAACAGATTGGTCAGACAGTGTCTGACTATTTTTTCTTGACATCTCTATTTTTTTCTAATATATTAGTTATTGACCATTGGTCATTAATATGATTGTGAGGATAATACACTATGGCACGTCCGGCAAAGAAATCAGCAGCACAATGGACAGAAGAAATACTCCAAGCGGCACAATCCCTTTTTATCACAAAAGGGTATGAAGAAACCTCCGTCAATGACATCATGAATGTGGTTGGTGGTGCAAAGGGTATGTTCTACCACAGCTTTCAAAGTAAAGAAGAGCTGCTTCATACACTTGTCGATGAATGGGCCACGCAGTATGTGAGGGCGATCACACTTGTTCTATGTGACAGGGAACTCTCCTTTTCTGAAAAGCTTATCCGGATTCCTGAGGTCATCAGACAGATGTCTCAAAAAACGGAAGGGTTGGAGGCTTTTTTCTCCAAATCCAACGAAGCTCTGCTGCGAAGGCTAACCGACGAAATGACAACAAAGCTGATACCGGTTCTGTCATCAACCTTACAAGACGGTGTCGTTGAGGGAATCCTATCCATTAATGATACCAATTTCTATGCCAGCTTCCTCGTTCATGGAGCACTTGGTGCGCTCAGCCCCACAAATGGTACTCCGAGGGAGGAAATCCCAAGAAAGCTTTCCTATCTCCCAGAGCTTGTAGCAAACACTTTAAACATCAACCATCCTGACGCAGAAAGGCGGTAGCAGCATGAATAAAAATGTCTGGAAAATCTTTGCCGGTATTCTCTTTGTTATTATTGGTGTATTATCTCTGATTTTTTTACATGGATATCATTTCCCATATACAATCTATGTTCCCATTTTGTTAGGATGCATTGCATTCGCATGCTTTTTTATCTGTTCTCTTATTGTATCC
>CALZEZ010000228.1 GCA_945643825.1 uncultured Lachnospiraceae bacterium | reverse complement strand
GCTGCTTTTATTGAAACTGCAGTAGCAGAGAGCTACAAGACCAACTATCCCGAGCTTACACTGGTTTTGGAAGTTCCTTATGAAGTAGAGGGTTCTGCAGTCGGTATCAAGAAAGGAAATACAGCTCTTAAGGATGCTGTCAACGAAGCGATTGCAGCTGCAATTGCAGACGGATCCATGGACAAATTTGTTGCAGAGGCAAATGAGCAGGCTTCCGGAAATACATACGAGGGTCTGTTGGATGAGAACGGAAACGTTCAGTAATTCTGGAATATTTTTGATTTGATAAATGGGTTCCTCCCCGGAAACGGGGAGGAATTTAACTATACAGAAAAATACAAGAAAAGAGAGGGTATCAATGGATCAATTTATTAAATGGTCAAATTTCTCCAAGATCGCTGAATATGCACAGTTGTTTGAGCAGGGACTTCTGGTTACAGTATTACTTTCACTGTTTACGGTGGTAATCGGATTTTGTCTTGCACTTATACTGGCACTTATGAGAATGTCCAATATCAGGCCATTCCGCGCTTTGGGAATTGACAAGGACGGTCATCAGAGAGAGAAGGGGTTTTTGGCTGTGATCAGTAAGTTTAATCCTCTCTCTTTTATTGCAACGGCATATGTGGAAATTCTAAGATCTACACCTGTCATAGTACAGATTTTTATCATTTATTTTGGTGTATTCGGAGTGGTTAAGCTTCCTGCCTATAACATGTTCGGATTTATTAAGTTCAGTCGCTTCTTCCCCGGCGTAGTTGCACTTGGCATGAATTCCGGTGCTTATCTGTGTGAGATTATCCGTGCAGGTATTCAGTCGATTGACGGCGGTCAGACAGAAGCGGCGCGGTCGCTTGGGCTTTCTCAGGGACAGAATCTGCGGTATATTATTTTGCCTCAGGCATTGAAGAATATTCTGCCGGCAATTGCGAATGAGTTCGTTGTAATCATTAAGGAGTCTGCAATTACTTACACCATCGGAGTTCAGGACATCATGTCTGCAGTAAATGCAGTAAAAGGTGCAACATTTGTTATCATAGAACCTTTGCTGGTAGCAACAGCGATCTACTTCTGCCTGTGCTTCCCAACTTCCAAATTAATTGCATACTTTGAAAGGAGAATGAGCCATGGAGACAAGAGATAACCTGATTGAAGTAAAGGATTTAAAGAAGTATTATCATGGTGGTGCTATCAAGGCATTGGACGGAGTTTCTACGGACATTCATCCCGGTGATGTGTGTGTGGTGATAGGTCCTTCAGGATCCGGAAAATCCACATTTCTGCGAAGCTTGAATCTTCTTGAGGAACCTACCGGCGGAGCTATTATATTTGAAGGAACGGATATTACGAAAAAGAAATACAAGGATGAAAACGGAGAAATCGTTCGACTTGATATTGATAAGTTGCGCCAGAAAATGGGGATGGTTTTTCAGCACTTCAATCTTTTTCCGCATATGACTATTTTGGAAAATATGACACTTGCACCTATGAAGGTGAAGGGTATGAGTAAAGAAGCAGCGGAGCAGAAGGCACTGGAGCTTCTTGATCGTGTGGGTCTTAAGGATCGTGCCAATGCTTATCCCATTCAATTGTCCGGCGGACAGAAACAGCGTGTTGCGATTGTCCGTGCTCTGGCCATGGAACCGAATGTAATGCTTTTCGACGAACCAACCTCCGCACTTGATCCGGAGATGGTCGGTGAGGTTCTGGATGTTATGAAAAAGCTGGCAGAAGAAGGCATGACGATGGTGGTCGTTACTCATGAGATGGGATTTGCCAGGGAAGTCGGAAACAGAGTGTTATTCATGGCAGACGGAATGCTGATTGAAGAAGGTACCCCGGAGGATATTTTTGATCATCCAAAGAGTGCTCGACTGCAGGATTTTCTGTCAAAGGTATTGTAGGAGTGGGAATCAGGATGACAAATGAAAAACAAATCGTAATCGATGAGATAGATCGAAAGACATCACTGATTATAGAAACAGCGAATCGAATTTGGGAGTATGCAGAGCTCTCTTTACAGGAATTTAAGTCTGCTGCTCATTATTGTGAGGTTTTGGAGCAGGAAGGGTTCGACGTGCAGAGAAAAATTGCCGGTATCGAAACCGCATTCTGTGCAAGCTTTGGCAGCGGCAGACCTTTGATCGGAATTTTGGCCGAATATGATGCACTTTCCGGGCTGTCTCAGAAGTGTGGCAGTTTGGAACAGGAAGAGATTGTTGCAGGAGGGAACGGTCACGGTTGTGGACATAATCTTTTGGGTGCAGGAGCCATGGCAGCCGCAATCGGTGTTAAGGCATTTCTGCAGGAGACGAAATGTCCCGGAACCGTAATTTTATATGGATGTCCGGGAGAAGAAGGTGGTGCTGCCAAGGCATTTATGGCGAGAGACGGTATTTGGAAGGATTTGGATGCGGCACTTACCTGGCATCCCGATGACAGCAATGAAGTTGTAACCGGGTCAACCAATTCCTGCATTCAGGTACAATATAAATTTACAGGAATTGCTTCCCATGCATCCGGCGCCCCGGAAAAAGGAAGAAGTGCGCTTGATGCTGTTGAACTGATGAATATTGGTGTACAGTTTTTGCGGGAGCATATGAGTGATCATGCACGGGTTCACTATGCTATCACGGATGCGGGGGGGATCAGTGCCAATGTGGTACAACCCAAGGCATCGGTTCTTTATATGGTACGTTCCAATCATGTAGCCGAAGCTGTAGAGCTACAGGCAAGAGTTGATAAGATAGCGGAGGGTGCCGCTCTGATGACGGAGACCTCCTATGAGCGGAAATTTATTGACGGATGTGCGGATACAGTGACTAATCATGTATTGGAAAGAGTCATGTACGAAAATTTTGAAGTGCTGGGTGTCCCGACTTACACACAGGAGGAGCTTTGTTATGCGGATGCTCTTGCAAACACCTACTCCGGAAGTGATGCGCTGCCCGGGATCGGTGCAGCCAATGATATGCAGATTCGCTTGGAGGTAGAAAAGAAGAGGCAGGAATTCGGACATTCCATGAATCAGTTTTTGATGCCCTTGTATCAAGGTGATGCTTTTGAGCCCGGATCTACTGATGTGGGAGATGTCAGTTGGCTGACTCCCACAGTACAGATTCATGTGGCGTCCTGGCCAAACGGATGTCCCGGACACAGTTGGCAGAATGTATCTTGTGATTGTACCGGAATTGGTCATAAAGCAGCAGTATATGCAGGAAAAGTGCTTGCAATGGGAGCCGTTGATTTGTTTCAGAAGCCGGATCTGCTTGCACAGGCAAGAGCGGAATTTGATATGCGCACAGCAGAAGGTTTTGTATGTCCGATTCCTTCGGATGCCAAACCGGTAATTCCGGATTAGTATCGCGTATATAAATAGATAGGCGGATGTAGTATATGAGATGGGAGTGCACAGAGTATCGTAAATAAAACGATCCGTTTCTCTGATCAGGAGAAACGGATCTTTTTTTTGATTGCCTCAAAGCTTTCCTCGCTCAGGTCATGTTCGATCTTGCAGGCATCCTCTAAAGCAGTTTCTCTGCTGACACCAATGCTG
>CALZEZ010000227.1 GCA_945643825.1 uncultured Lachnospiraceae bacterium | reverse complement strand
TGGGAAACAATATATGAAGAGGATGATGTTGAAGAAGAAAGTGAATTTACAAATTATGATGGAAGTATATCTGAAGTAACAATGCTTCACAGTGATGAAGAAGATTACATAGAAGATGATTTTTATACTGGTTTTGTAAAAAATTACAAGGGGGGAAAGTACGCATTTATGGCTCTTCTTCCAAAGAAAAAGAAAGCCAAAACATTCTGGAAAAGGGCAATAGAGCAGACTGATTTTAAGGCATATTATGACAGCCGCTCTTATGCTGAAGTTGTAGCAAGAATACCAGAATTTGAAATTGCAACTGATATGGAATTAACAGGATTTTGCCAGAGCATTGGAATCAAAAGCATTTTTAATCCAGATGCAGATTTTAGTGGTATGACTGTGCAGGAGCCTCTTATGGTTAGTTCTGTGCTTCAGAAAGCAGCTATAAAAGTTGACAGGGCAGGTACAAAGGCTGCAGCTGTATCAGCAATGTATGTTGTTGCTGGATGTGCACCTGATTTTGATGACATAAAGTATGTTGATCTTGACAGACCATTTGTATATGCAGTAGTTGACCGGGAGAGTGGGCTTCCAGTGTTTAGCGGTGTTGTAAATAAACTGTAAAGCAGGTGTAGAATATGTTTTCAAATTTATATGTTCGTGGAATTAGAATTAAACAGATAGAAGAAGACAGCTATTATAAATATTTACCTGCCATCAAATATATTATGGATATGGATGAACTTCGGTTTAATTCTAATGTGACATTTCTTGTTGGTGAAAATGGTATTGGAAAGTCTACATTAATTGAAGCAATAGCTGTAGCAATGGGATTTAATCCTGAAGGTGGCACAAAGAATTTCAGCTTTTCAACAAATGATTCTCATTCAGGATTATATAATTATCTTACTGTTAGCAAGGGTATAAAGAGACCTATGGATGGTTTTTTCTTAAGAGCTGAAAGTATGTATAATGCAGCAAGTTATATTGACGAACTTGATGATGATCCAGAAGGTGGAGCACCTATAAGATTATCGTATGGTGGGAAATCATTACATAATCAGAGTCATGGTGAAAGCTTTCTTAGTGTTGTGGAAAATCGTTTTGGTGGGAAGGGAATATACATTCTTGACGAGCCTGAAGCCGCCCTTTCACCTGCAAGATTACTCAGATTGATGTGCAATATTAAAGAGTTGGTGGATAATGATTCGCAGTTTATTATTGCCACACATTCACCAATATTAATGGCGTTTCCTGGAGCTGAAGTATTGGAACTATCTGATGAAGGAATTAAGAGTATTTCATATAAAGATACAGAGCATTATATTATTACTAAAAGATTTCTTGATGCACCGGGAAGAATGCTTGGAGAATTGTTTGAATAGCTTTATACCACAAGTATAATGACAAACTAAATTAGCTGTGGTATTCTGTCGATAACAAAGAAAGAGAAAGCGGATCCGAAATGAGATCCCGGAAAGGAAAAAAGACATGACAACAATGAATCGTTTTGATTATCTCAATAGTGAACGTTATCTGTCAGCATCGCTCTATAGTAAAGAGTGGAGCTTAAATTTCATGCGCTCATCTGAGATAAGGGAAAAAACGAGGATATTGTGATAATAGATGTAGATGCAGCCAGGTAGCTGCAAAATACAATTGATAAACATGTTTTCGGATTACCGCTTACTCATGATGGGTAGGCGGTATTTTTTATGCAGTGTTGGCTCAACTGGTACAGCACCGGTCTTGAAAACCGGCATTCTTAACGGATATCTGGGTTCGAATCCCAGGCACTGCGTTTGGCTCCATTAGCTCAGTTGGCAGAGCATCTGACTTTTAATCAGACGGTCGGGAGTTCGAATCTCCTGTGGGGCACTGATATAGATTTGTGGTGTAATTGGCAGCATGACAGTCTCCAAAACTGTTGGTCCAGGTTCGAGTCCTGGCAGGTCTGTTAAATAAAATAAGCTCCTCTGGTGGAATGGAAGACACGCTGGTCTTAGGAACCAGTGCCGTGAGGCGTGAGAGTTCGAGTCTCTCGGGGAGCATTAGTCCAATGTAAAGAAAGAGGTAAATAAGCATGGATATGATTGAAATCAAAGGAAAAGTAAATACAGCTATCTGCTATGCGAGAGTAGTAGAGGATGAGGCAATAGAGCAGATCAGACGTATGTGTGACTATGCAATGACAGAAGGATTAAAAATAAGAATCATGCCTGATGTCCATGCCGGTAAAGGATGCACTATTGGAACTACCATGACTATTGTAGATAAAGCAGTTCCTAATGTAGTCGGAGTAGATATCGGATGCGGTATGTACACAGTGAATCTTGGAAAGATAGATGTCGATTTTGAAAAGGTTGATGAAGCAGCGCATTTTATTCCATCCGGAATGAATGTATGGGAAGGAAGACAGGAGCGATTTGATTTGACACAGCTTGCCTGCTACAGAGATTTGAAGGATTCAAAAAGATTAGAGAGATCACTTGGAACGCTTGGCGGCGGAAACCATTTCATTGAAATAGACGAAGCTGCTGATGGAACCAAATATTTAGTAATACATTCGGGATCGAGAAATCTTGGTAAGCAGGTAGCAGAGCTTTATCAGAGACTGGCTATTAATCTTAACAGAGGTTATGGAGATTATCTTGAGAAAAGAGATGAGATTATCAGAACCTACAAGGAGCAGGGACGTAAGAATGAAATACAAGAGGCGTTAAAGCGGCTCCATTGGCAGGTTTACGAGAGCGAAACCAGCATGCCCGAGGACCTCTGCTATCTGGAGGGGAAGTATCTTGAAGACTACCTTCACGATGTAGATATCTGCCAGGCCTTCGCAAGAAGAAGCCGTGAGAAGATGGCCGAGATCATTTTAGAGAGGACCGGAATGACCGGCAGCGACGCATTCCACACGATTCATAATTATATTGATACAGATGAAATGATTTTAAGAAAGGGCGCTATAGCGGCCCATAGTGGAGAGAAAGTGCTGATTCCAATAAATATGAGAGATGGAAGCGTACTTGCTGTCGGTAAAGGAAATCCTGAATGGAACTTCTCAGCTCCTCACGGTGCCGGAAGAATCATGTCCAGAACAAAGGCGAAGAGCACTTTGAGCCTGGAAGAGTACAGAGAGACCATGAAGGGTATCTATACCACTTCAATTAATGAAAATACATTGGACGAGGCGCCTATGGCATACAAGAGCCTTGAGGACATCATTGATGTGATCAAGGAGTCGGTAGATGTCATCGACGTAATGAAACCTATATACAACTTTAAGGCATCCGACTAAGGAACTTCCTGTTCCGGTCGGAGTGCCGGAACAGGAGGACAAGATGTTAACGATGCCTGCCATCGATATGGTGGCAACAGGAAGAAATATTGCGAAGATGAGACAGAACGCAGGATTGACCGTGAAGGATTTACAGATCTTCTTCGGATTTGCAACTCCTCAGGCAATCTACAAGTGGCAGCATGGTACGGCAATGCCTACCATTGATAATTTAGTCGCATTGGCAATGATCTTCGGTGTGACAATGGATGAGATCATCGTTGTAGACACT
>CALZEZ010000226.1 GCA_945643825.1 uncultured Lachnospiraceae bacterium | reverse complement strand
TTCACTATAAGTTTGAAGGGGATGCTCCTGAACATATCAAGAGTGAGCTGGTGGAGTGCGCAAAAATGGTATCCGACCTGGATGCCAGAATGCTTTCTCTGAACGATGAAATTCTGACAATCAGCAAAGAGAGAGAACAACAGAATTAAAAGTTCATATAAAATGAGGAGTGCCCAGACACCTTTCGGCGCCTGGGCTATTATGAAAAAATTTATCTTAAATTCCTTTCGATGAAAAAAGTATAGCAAATATATATGAACAATTTATGAACAAGGTGTAAATGCATTGTGAATCTGCTTCTAAAATCAGATAAAAATAGAACCAGAAATTGTGCATAATGCACAAGGAGGCAACCGGTTGACAATTCTATGGAAAAATGACAGAATGAATTTCATAGAACGAGGGAGGAAAGCAATGGATACGTTTATGGACAAGCTCGCACAGAGACTGAATGCGCAGGAGATTATCAAGGCAAATTCCGCTGCTGACGCGGCGCAGCTGGAGAGATATAAAGAGCAGGTGCTGCAGTATGAGAAATACCTGGTTAGTCTTCAGGACTGTCTGCAGAGCCACGAGCAGCAAAACGAGAAGCTAAAGAATGACTTGATCGGCATCCTGGAGAAACTAAATGAGAATACACATGCCGACAGAGAGTCTGTGCAGGAGCTATCCACGAAGCTGGAAGAGCTTTTTGCAAAATCGGACGATTTTAATCATAAGGAAGATGTGAAGGTGTACCGCAATGTGCAGGCGGCACTTGTTGAGGAGAATACGAAGCAGACTGAGAGCATCAGGGAAATGCTCACTGCTTATGAGAAGAAGAACAGCAGGAAGACAACGGCAGCGCTTTTCTTTTCGATTCTTGCAGGCATCGGAGCGGTGGCAGCGGTTACGCTGCAGGTTCTCAGTATGTTCGGCATGAGATTCTACTGGTAGGAGGAACATTACGGTGGGTAAACAATTGTGGAAGCCCGGGAACATGCTATATCCGGTTCCGGTAGTGATGGTAAGCTGCAGGGATTTGGAAGGCAGGGATGATATTGTGACGGTTGCCTGGGCGGGAACGATCTGCTCGGATCCGGCGATGCTGTCGATTTCGGTTCGCCCGGAGCGGTTTTCGTACCATATGATCAAAGAGACCGGAGAGTTTGTGGTCAATCTGGTAAACAGAGATTTAGTCTTTGCAACCGATTATTGCGGGGTAAGATCCGGAAGGGATGTCGATAAGTTCAAGGAGATGCAGCTGACAAGAAGTGCTTCCAACTATATCGGTGCGCCGGGTATTCTGGAAAGCCCTGTCAATCTGGAATGTAAGGTCGTGGAGTCGAAGCTGCTTGGCAGTCACGAGATGTTCATGGCAGAGATTGTCGGTGTTACCATAGATGATAAATTTATGGATGAAAATGGAAAATTCTGGCTTAATAACAGCGAGCTTGTGACGTATTCCCATGGAGAGTATTTCTGTCTTGGGGAGAAGCTTGGAAAATTTGGTTATTCCGTTCAGAAAAAAGGGTAGTAAGCTTAAGAGCCGTTGAAGCGTGTGCTTCTGCGGCTCTTTTTTTGCAAGTCCTTTACAACTTGCAAATTTCCCCTTATAATTGGAAAGTATGAAAAAAGATAAGAGCTCACATAATAGAAAAAGAAGAATTAAATATGCATATATCCGGGCAGCACTTTGGATCAGCATGATCCTTGCTTTGTTTCTGCCAAGCTATATCCGGTATGAGAATACAGGTAATAATATGTTCAGACTGCTTGTGAACGGGCAGGCGGCAGGTTTTGTTGACGATCAGGAAACGGCAGACCGGCTGCTTATGGAGGCGCGCAGAAAAATCGCTGCCGGAAGTGACGAGCTGGTGTTCATTGAAGTGGAAACCAGCTTAGAGGGACAGTCTGTAACCTGGGGACAGACAGATGATGAGGAGATCGTTTTGCAGAATATCTGCAAAATCATGGAGAACTCAAAGATAGAGACACTGAAGCGCTCCTATATGGTACGTGCCGGCAGTTATACCATCAGCCTTGCAGATACGGATGAGGTTGTGGAATATTTGGAGAGCATTCTTGGCAAATTCGATGAAACGCATTCTTTTCGGGTGAATCTGGTGGCGGATACCAGCAGTGAGTTGAATCTGTTGACAACGCAGGTTGTGTCAAACGAGGAGAGAGCGAAGGCACTTGCGCAGGAGAAGGAAGAGAAAAACTATACCGTTTCGGGTATTGCACAGGCTATGGCTGAGGTGATGGAGCAGATTGAACCGGTTCGTGAGGAGGACTTTGCTTCCTATGACCTGGGGTTAATTGCTATGGACTTTGCGGACAAGGTTGAGATTGTAGAGGCGTACCAGCCGACAGATGGTCTTACCCCCTTGCAGGAGGCCATTGATACCGTTACTGCGGATAAAGAGGTGAATACAATCTATACAGTGGTTTCCGGAGATACCTTATCGGAGATTTCCATTACAACCGGAGTACCGCTTGATAAGATTATTGAATTGAATGATAGTCTCGAAAGTGAGAATTCCACGATTCATGTTGGAGATGAACTGATTGTGACCATTACACAACCGGGCATTTCCGTTCTGCGCACAGAGCAGAGATACTATGAAGAGGATTACGACGAGCCGATTGTCTATATCCCGAATGATGAGTGGTATACGACACAGACTAAGGTATTGCAGCAGCCCTCTGCCGGTCACAGAGAGGTTGTGGCAACTGTGACTTATCGAAACGATCGGGAGGAATCAAGAGAAATCCTGAAAGAGGACGTTGCCTTTGAGGCGGTGGCAATGATTGTTGAACGCGGTACGAAGATCCCGCCTACCTATATCAAGCCGCTTTCCGGTGGACGTATCACGTCCAGATTCGGTCCGAGAAGGGCACCGACCAAGGGAGCCAGCACCTATCATAAGGGCGTGGATTATGCAACGCCGACCGGAACTACCATTGTGGCATCCTGTGGCGGTGTGGTAACCAAGGCTGGATGGGCAAGCGGATATGGATATGTGGTAATGATCCAGCACTCCGATGGACGACAGACCAGATATGGACATCTGAGTAAGGTTCTTGTTTCTGCGGGACAGACGGTATCACAGGGACAGAAGATTGCTTTGAGTGGAAACACCGGTGTCAGCACAGGCCCTCATCTGCACTTTGAGATTCTCATTGGCGGTAGGCAGGTGAACCCGCTCGACTACCTAAGCTATTAGGACATAAGTACCAGGTGTTTACAAATCTGAAAAATGTGCTATAATTAGCAGGAATAAATGGAATTTAGCATGCGTGTGGTCTTGGAATGAATAATCTAAGACCACAAAATTTGAAAGGGCATGATTAATATATGGAACAATATGCAATCAAGGGATCCATCCCTCTTGTTGGTGAGGTGGAGATTGGCGGAGCCAAAAATGCGGCTTTGGCAATTCTCGCGGCAGGAGTGATGACCGATGAGACTGTTACGATAGAAAATATGCCGGATGTCCGGGATACCAACGTACTACTTCAGGCGATTTCCAGTATCGGAGCACACGTGGATCGTGTGAATCGCCATACGGTGAAGATAA
>CALZEZ010000225.1 GCA_945643825.1 uncultured Lachnospiraceae bacterium | reverse complement strand
AAGCTCTTCATACCGGCACTCTCTATCTGGAACACACCATCTGTTCTACCGGTTCCAATCGAGGCTAATACCGCTTTATCATCATAGTCGATCGCATCAATGTCTATCGTCACTCCTTTGGAGTGCTCAATCATTCGAACTGCATTCTGAATAACCGTCAGCGTCCGCAGTCCGAGAAAGTCCATTTTCAGAAGTCCCAGCTCCTCGATGGTCGTCATCGTAAACTGTGTGGTGATCGAGCCGTCGGCGCCTCTGGACAGCGGAACAAACTCATCTGCCGGCTTTTGGCAGATAACAACACCGGCTGCATGCATGGAGGTATGTCTTGGAAGCCCCTCAAGGCGTTTACACATATCAATCAGCTCATGCACCTGCGAGTCGTTTTCATAGAGCTTTCTAAGCTCCGGGTTCATCTCAAGAGCCCGCTCTAATGTGATGTTGAGCTCATTTGGAATCATCTTGGCAATCGAGTCCCCAAAGCTGTAAGGCAGATCCATGACACGAGCCACGTCGCGAATGACGCCCTTGGCCGCCAGCGTACCGAAGGTGATGATCTGAACAACGCACTGCTCCCCGTATTTTTCCTTGACATAATCAATGACTTCCTGTCTTCTCTCATCGCAGAAATCCACGTCGATATCGGGCATGGATACTCTCTCGGGATTAAGAAATCGCTCAAAGAGAAGCTGATACCGTATCGGATCGATGTTGGTGATCTTCAGGCAATAGGACACAATGCTTCCCGCCGCGCTTCCACGTCCCGGTCCGACCGCGATGCCATGCTCTCGACAGAAGTTAATGTAATCCCACACAATGAGGAAATAATCAACATAGCCCATCTTCTGAATGACAGACAGCTCATACTCCATTCTCTTTTTCAGCGTGCCATCATCATCCGGGTAACGTTCCTTCAGTCCGTCCTCGCACAGTTTATTTAAATAAGTCCAGGAATCATACCCTGACGGAACTTCATAGTGAGGAACCTTGGTCACGCCAAATTCGATTTCCACATGACATCTGTCTGCGATGATCTGGGTGTTCTCCACCGCCTCCCAGGCATAGGGAAACAGCCCCTTCATCTCCTCCTCGCTCTTGACATAATACTGTCCGCCCTCATAGCGCATTCTGTCCGTATCTGCGTACTTCTTACCGGTCTGCAGACACAGCAGGATATCGTGGGGCTTCTCATCCTCCCTGTAGGTATAATGGACATCGTTGGTTACAACCAAGGGGATGTCGAGCTCCTTGCTCATCCGCATTAGTGCGGTGTTGACGGTCTTTTGCTCCGGTATGCCATGATCCTGCAGCTCCAGAAAATAATTGTCCTTGCCAAAGCATGCCTCATACCGGCGTGCAGCCTTCTTTGCCTCCTCGTACTGTCCCTTCATGATATATCGCTGCACTTCACCTGCCAGGCAGGCAGAAAGCGCAATGATTCCCTCGTGAAATTCCTCTAACACTTCAAAATCCACACGGGGTTTATAATAGTAGCCCTCCGTGAAGCCACGGCTGACGATCTTAACCAGGTTGTCATAGCCCTTATTGTTCTCGGCAAGCAAAACAAGATGGTAGTATCTGTCCTCCCCACCGGTGAGCTCTTTGTCAAAGCGGGAGCCGGGTGCTACATAAACCTCACAGCCAAGAATCGGATTAATTCCTGCAGCCTTAGCCTCCTTATAGAAATCAATGACACCATACATCACGCCGTGATCTGTGATCGCAGCGCTGTCCATGCCAAGCTCCTTAACTCTTTTCACATATTCCTTAATCTTGTTAGAGCCATCTAAGAGGCTGTATTCTGTGTGAACATGAAGATGTGTAAATGCCATTTTCTTCTCCCCTTTGCAAACTACTTCCAGTATATCAAAACAGGACCGTCTTGTGACGATCCTGTCGAAAAAAAATTCAATTTCTTATAAATACTTTTTTAAGTCTGCAGCCTTGTCCAGCTTCTCCCAGGGAAGATCCAGGTCATTGCGTCCAAAATGACCGTATGCAGCGGTCTGCTTATAGATCGGACGGCGAAGATCTAACATCTTGATGATTCCTGCAGGACGCAGATCAAAGTTTTCTCTTACTACGTCCACCAGCTTCTCATCGCTGAGCTTACCGGTTCCAAAGGTATCCAATAAGATGGATGTGGGCTGTGCTACACCGATTGCGTAGGAGAGCTGAATCTCGCACTTCTCGGCAAGACCTGCTGCCACGATGTTCTTCGCAACATATCGTGCTGCATAAGCTGCAGAGCGGTCAACCTTCGTACAATCCTTTCCGGAAAAGGCTCCGCCGCCGTGACGTGCATATCCGCCATAGGTATCCACAATGATCTTACGTCCGGTAAGACCGGCATCGCCGTGTGGTCCACCGATTACGAAGCGGCCGGTCGGATTGATAAAGAACTTGGTGTCCTTATCAACCAGCTGCGCCGGAAGAATCGGATCGAATACATATTTCTTGATATCCTCATGAATCTGCTCCTGGCTGACTTCCTCGTCATGCTGTGTGGAAAGAACAACAGCCTCAAGACGAACCGGTTTGCCATTCTCATCATATTCCACAGATACCTGGGTTTTTCCATCCGGTCTCAAATAGCTTAGGGTTCCATTCTTTCTGACATCGGTAAGCTGCTTTGCCAGGCGGTGTGCCAGTGAGATCGGATAAGGCATATATTCCTCGGTCTCATTGGTCGCATAACCAAACATCATACCCTGGTCTCCGGCTCCGATTGCCTCGAGCTGTTCATCGCTCATCTTCGCTTCTCTTGCCTCTAATGCTTTGTCAACACCCATTGCAATGTCCGGTGACTGCTTGTCGAGTGCTACCATAACCGCACAGGTATTTCCGTCAAAGCCGGTTTTCGCATCATTATAACCAATCTCATTGACTGTCTGGCGAACGATTGCCGGTATATCAAGGTTTGCCTTGGTGGTGATCTCACCGGTTACAAGTACAAATCCGGTACAGCTCACTGTCTCACAGGCAACGCGGCTCATCGGATCCTGCTCCATGCAGGCATCCAGGATGGCATCCGAAACTGCATCGCAGACTTTGTCGGGATGTCCTTCGGTTACGGATTCAGATGTAAATATCTTTTTTCCATTTCTTTCTCCTTCTCTGGTAAATAGACAATAAAAAAACCACTTATCAATACAATAAGTGGACTTGAATGCAATATGCGACCAAATCCTCTTATTGTTCGACGTCTCTCCGTAAATCGGAAAACTCGCTCAGGTTGGCACCTTCCTCACAATGTGGGGGTTGCCGTGGCTTCACAGATCCTATGTATCTCCACCACTCTGAATAAGAGATTTACTTTTCTTAAATTACAACAAGACGACAGGTTTGTCAATAGAAACCTGCCGTCTTGAAAAAATTTCCTTCTTACACTGCGTTATCCAATTTTGAGCTTGAATTTCTGAAGTTCTCTCTCGTCGCTTACCTTCTCAATCTGGGCTCCGAGCGCCTGCAGCTTCTGCGGAAAATCCTCATAGCCCCGCTCAATGTACTGAACTTCTTCCACTGTAGAGAAGCCCTCTGCCGCAAGTGCTGCAATCACAAGCGCTG
>CALZEZ010000224.1 GCA_945643825.1 uncultured Lachnospiraceae bacterium | reverse complement strand
AGGAGAATGGCTTCTGACCATGCCATTATCAAGGAGCTTGGCGCAGTCGAGAGTCTGGGCTGTGTCTCTGTCATCTGTTCCGACAAAACCGGAACGCTGACCCAGAACCGTATGACAGCCCAACTGCTCTATCTGGACGGAAGGTGCATCCGCCCACAGGAGCTTGATCTGACAAGCCAGCTGTCCCGCTATTTTCTCTATACAGCTATTTTAAACAACGATTCCTCCATCCGGGATGGGAAAGATATCGGCGATCCAACAGAAACCTGTCTGCTTTGCATGGCAAGAGAGGCAGGGCTTGACGCTGCAGGCATATCCGAGGAGGATATCCGGGATATGATGACAAGAGAGGATGAGATTCCTTTTGACTCCGACCGAAAGCTCATGAGCACGAAATACCGCGTACACGGCGTTCCCACGATTTTTACCAAGGGTGCGGTCGATGTACTGTCAGAGCGTCTTACTCATATTGCCACAAGCGATGGTGTGCGCCCTATCACAGCTGCCGATCTTTCCGGTATTCTGCGTCAGAACCAGTTTTTCTCGGAAAACGGGCTTCGCGTGCTGGCATTTGCCTATAGGGAATGCCCGGAGGCAGAATGTCTGTGTCCAGAAAACGAGTATGGCTATACCTTCATCGGTTTAGTCTCAATGATGGATCCTCCAAGAGAAGAATCAAGGCAGGCCGTCGCAGATGCTTTTCTTGCAGGAATCAAACCGGTCATGATCACCGGGGATCATAAGGTGACGGCCACTGCAATTGCAAGGCAGATCGGTATCTTCCGCGAGGAGGATCTCACCCTTACCGGGCAGGAGCTGGACCGTATGTCGGATGAGGAGCTTGATGCCGTTCTTGACCGGATCTCGGTGTATGCCAGAGTGTCCCCCGAGAACAAAATCCGAATTGTGGATGCATGGCAGCGCAAGGGTCATATCGTGGCTATGACCGGAGACGGAGTCAACGATGCTCCCGCCCTAAAGAAGGCCGACATCGGAGTCGCCATGGGAATCACGGGAACCGAGGTGTCAAAGGATGCGGCGGCAATGATTCTGGCAGACGATAATTTTGCAACCATTCTTCATGCCGTGCAAAACGGCAGAAATGTCTACCGGAATATAAAGAATGCCATCCTTTTTCTGCTTTCCGGCAATCTGGCTGCCATTCTTGTTGTTCTGTTATGCTCGTTTTTTGCTCTTCCGACTCCGTTTGAACCGGTTCACCTGTTATTCATCAACCTGTTGACGGATTCCCTCCCGGCACTTGCCATCGGAATGGAGCCGATGGATGCATCGCTGCTGCGCGATAAGCCACGTAATCCCAAGGAAGGGATCTTAAACAGACCCTTCACCACGCGCTTGTCCGGGTATGGTCTGCTCATTGCCATTGTCACGTTTACTGCCTATTATCAGGGACTCTTCATTCATCCTCGGGTTGCCAGCACGATGGCCTTTGCGACTCTGACACTTGCGCGGTTATTCCACGGCTTTAACTGCCGCAGCAGGCACTGTCTTCTCAGAATAGGAATACGCACAAACAGGTGGTGCGTTGCTGCTTTCTTCGCCGGAGTCCTTTTGCTTTTTATTGTCTTTTCCGTGCCTATCCTGCATAATCTATTTATGGTATATGAGTTATCCGGACAGCAGCTTCTATCAATTCTCGTGCTGAGCCTTCTGCCAACCGTAATCATCCAGTCCATCCGCATAGCCAGGGAAGCCTCCAACTGATTCATGGAAACCGGCTTACGTTAGAGAGGGTGAAGACAAATGCGTATCAGAGCAAACCGATTTATTTGTATTCTATTTTCTATATTGACACTTGTGTCAGGAATCTGTTTAGACTTCCTAAAAACAGATTCCTGTTTCCAGTGCATGTCCCAGGAGGCGCAGGGGAGCGATTCCTTTTCTGATGTCTATCCGCTTGAAGAGACGAGACTAAGTGTTCCATGCCAGTTAACCGGTACGGGCGACAGAACCATACATACCATAGCAGAATGTTTTACAGATTCTCCAGCCCTCCAGCATGCTCTGCTCTTTTCCTGTAGAAAGAATCAATACTTTTCCCTTACAAAAGCGGGGCTTCCCTATCGTCTCTATTGCAACGAACAGATCACCGCCTACATCCACAAGACGGATGGAAAGAAGCAGATAGCCTGAAACATATTCTATCGTTTATGGAAAGGAGGAATTATGTTTCAGGACATTGTTGCATTTGTGTTTACACTGATTGTGATTGTGGCAGGTGTGTGGTGTTACTGGGTTACAAACGGCGGCACCTTCCGCGAGAAAAAGCAAAAGGAAGAAAAGGAAACGACACAGACATGGCAGGATATGTAATCGGAATTGCAATTATTATATTGTTATGTATCGCGGCAGAAAAATTCTCAGATAGATTCGGGCTGCCGGCACTTATCTTATTTATGTTTATCGGGATGCTGTTTGGCAGTGACGGCATCCTGAAGATCGGTTTTGACGATTTCTCCCTTGCGGAGACAATCTGCTCGATTGCTCTTGTATTCATTATGTTCTACAGTGGCTTCAATACCAAATGGAGTGCGGCAAAGCCGGTGGCAGGAAGGGCTATTCTTCTTTCCTCTGTCGGTGTTGTGTTCACAGCACTACTCACCGCACTGTTTTGTCATGTGCTCCTTGGACTCACCCTCGCGGAAAGCTTTGTGATCGGCTCGGTGCTGTCCTCAACGGATGCAGCCAGCATGTTCGCCATTTTACGGCGGAAAAAACTAAATCTCAAGGATGGAACTGCCTCCATCCTTGAGGTCGAAAGCGGCAGCAACGATCCCATGTCGTATATGCTGACCATTCTTGCCATCAGCATGATGGGAGCATCCAAAACAGGCAATATTGCAGGTCTGATTCTCTTACAGCTTGTGGTCGGTGTGGCGGTCGGCGTGGCGGTGGCTCTGCTCTCGATCCGAATTACCATGAAAACAAACCTCGTGGAGGACGGGCTTGACACCATTTTTATCATCGCCCTGGTTTTTCTCTGCTTCGGACTGTCCACCCTGCTAAAGGGAAATGCGTACCTGAGTCTTTATCTCTATGGTGTGATTCTCGGCAACAGCAGGATCAAGAATAAAAACACATTGATCCCGTTTTTCGACGGAGTGACGAGTCTCTCCCAGATTCTTGTCTTCTTCCTGATCGGACTATTAAGCTTTCCGCACCAGATGCCGGGCATCATGCCACTTGCCCTCGCAGTTGTTCTCATTCTGACGCTACTTGCGCGCCCGATTGCGGTTTTTTTGCTGCTTATGCCATTGCGCTGCAGCTTACGGCAATGCCTGCTCATCTCCTGGGCAGGGCTTCGCGGTGCCTCGTCCTGTGTATTTGCCATCATGGCTGTTGCGGCAGGAATCACGATGAAGCAGGATCTGTTTCATATTGTATTTACCACAACACTGTTCTCGGTTGCGATTCAGGGCGGACTTCTGCCTTTTATCGCCAAAAAGCTTCACATGGTGGACAGTGACTGCGATGTTCGCAAAACCTTCAACGATTATCAGGAGGAAACCGCGCTGCAGCTCATGCGGATGTATATTCCCGAGGGACATGGTTTTGCAGGTAAAAGAATAAAGG